>JAAXUD010000594.1 GCA_013336205.1 Lentimicrobium sp.
TCTTCCGATCTCAGGCAGTTGTAAAAAGGATAAGGACACTACTGATCCACAAGTGCCGGTATTTACCGTAACCGCTACAACAGTCCAACTCCAGGGTGGGGGTGAAGGATTGCAATTCTTTGGGAAATGCACCAACGAGGATGTAAAATTGACTACAGTTACCAATACCTCTCCCATCGCTGTTCAATCATTTACCTATGAATTAAATGGGAACTCAATTGCCAAAAACACGGAATTTTCTTTGCAGGATGAAGATGTTGGCTTCCTAAAGGAGCCCGGTACCTGGAATTTCACCTTTGAAGGAAAGCGGACGTCTGATAATGAAAGTTTTTCTGTTAATGCAACGCTTTTAATCACAGCAAAATAAGATTGAAAAGCCTGATATTAATGAACTTGCAGAATAGGATTGGGGGCACTTGTAAGCAGACTGGGAGGTGACTGTTATTCCCATCCATTCAGGGATGCGGTTCCTGGTGGAAAATTAAAAGAAGCCGGCAATGAGCGCTGGGGACTTCCAGGCATCCGCTATATCTCTGTGCTGCGTTGGGAACAAATAAAAAGATCATGCAAATCAAACAAGTAATTAACATTAAACATATTGGATGTATGAAACCTAAAAACAAAGTCTGGCTTTTTGCTCTTATCCTGTTAGTATTCAGTTTTCAGGGTTGCAAAAAGGATACTACTGATGACCCCGGAGATACAGTTGGAGATACTGTTGTTGATATGGATGGTAATGCTTATCAAACGATAGCCATAGGCCAACAAATCTGGATGGTTGAAAATCTCAGAACGACGCAGTACAGGAACGGCGATCCGATAACCGAAGCAGCCGACTCTGCCGCATGGCATATATTGACCAGTGGCGCTTACTGCGACGATAATTCTATTGCAAATTATGCCGATACCTATGGCCATTTGTATAATTGGTATGCTGTTACCGACACCCGAAACATAGCACCTGCAGGCTGGCATGTGGCCACCGATGATGACTGGGCAACGCTGGCCGACTTTCTGGGTGGATGGGAAGTAGCCGGTGGTAAAATGAAAGAAACCGGTACTTCACATTGGTTGTTTCCAAATACAGCTGCGACCAACGAATCAGGATTTACAGGCCTGCCCGGAGGATTTCGTTATGCTGATGGCGGATTTGTCGGAATAGTCCATAATGGTAAACTTGGTTACTGGTGGACGACTGCTGAGATAGATGCAGCGAGCGCCTGGTTCAGAGGCATGACATGTGCAAGTCCATACCTTGGCCGGGAAAGCGTATCCAAAAATTTCGGATTATCGGTTCGTTGTGTTAAGGATAAATGATTCAGAATGAACCCGTTGTTTTCAGAGGATAATGGAGCTTAAACACCTGTTCATTTCACCTGACGAGCCAGACCAACAATTTTGATAAAGAGCGGAATGATCACATTTGCCGAGTACCTTATGAACTGTTATAAATCAGCTAATAACAGCTGAAATAAATGTATATTTGTTAGGATATGAGTCTAAAGAATATTCTAACAGGATTAATGATTGTGTATGCCATCTTTTATAGTGGCAACATCAGTTACGCCCAGACAGATACCCTGGAAACTTTGAAAAAAACTTTGTCACTTACTCAGAATGTGAAATCCAGGCAGGAGATTTTATTGAATATCTGTGGGCAAAATCATTCATTTCCTTTGGACAGTTTTCAGAAATACATTCAAATGGGACTGGCAATTTCTTCTGTAAATAGCCTGGAATATGTGAAGTTTCTCCGGTTTGAAGCTTTATATTTAAATAAATCAGGACAAAATGAAGCGGCTGTTGAATTGTCAGACAGTATTTTAAACTCACCTGCTGCGATGCAAAATATGCAGGTGTTTCACAGAATACAAATGGAGAAATGCAAGGCTTTCATCAGAATCGGTCAGTCAAAAGAGGCCATTGCAATTGTATTTGATATGCTCGAAAAAGCTGAAACAATAAATGACACAACAACTATTCTCGCGGCTTTTACTCTTTTGGGGTGGGCCAATATGGAGCTTGGAAAACATGAAGAAGCAATAAGATGGTTGGAAAAAGGGAAGAATTATACAAGCGTACAATCCTATTTTATTCAGAATTCGGCTCTTTATATCAATCTGGGCTCTTGTTACGACAATGTTTCCAATTATGACAAAGCATTGGAGATTATAAACCAGGGTTTGGAACAGGCACAGAAAGCAGAAAACTTAACAGCCATAGCCAATGCTTTAAATATCAGGGCTGATATTTACATTCACATGAAGAAAACCGATAAGGCAAAACGCGATCTGGAAGAGTCGTTAATCATCAGGGAACAAATCGGTGATGAGTTTTATGTGCTTTCGGATATGGCGCAGTTAGCCTTGTTTTATGCAACCACGCACCAGTGTGATAAAGGAATTGCTTTGGCTAATAAAGGCATTGCAAGAGTTCAGGATCGAAATCATCTTTCAAAACTAATATATCTGTATGAGGCTTTAGCCGAAAATTATAAACAATGCAATCAAACCGGCGAATATGCTGCAACGCTTTCCAAACTTCTGATTCTGAAAGATTCATTATACCGCGACAATACAGCAAAAGCATTGGCTGATCTGGAAGGAAAATATGAATATCAGAAAAACCAGAATATCATCATCAGGCAACAAAATAACATTCTCAAAAACCGTTATTCTGCTTATGTTTTGGGCCTGTTGTTGATTGTAACCATTTTTCTGTCGGCATTTGTTTATGGAAATTTTAAGCGCACCCAGAAACGAAAACTAGCAGCGCTTATTCTGGAAC
>JAAXUD010000121.1 GCA_013336205.1 Lentimicrobium sp.
CAATCAATAAGGTTACCTGGTCTGATCTGAGTTGCCCCCAGGGCTTGCTTACCAGGAAGCGGGGCGGGACTTCGCCTGTGAAGCGTTCAATAACAAAAGCAGGGTTTAGTCGTTCGATGAACTCTACAATGAAATTCACATATTCTTCGAGCTCAAAAAGATGGAAATTTTCAGCATTTTCCATGTACTGCCGTGCCATCAAGGTGTCCCTGACGATCTGTAACTGGTGAAACTTAATGGTAGTAAGCGGGAGTTGAGAAATGAGATCAACCTGCTGAAGCATTGTTTCGCGCGTTTCACCCGGTAGGCCGAAAATCAGATGGGCTCCGGTTTTAATGCCGGCTTCTGCTGTTTTATTGATCGCAGTTACCGTTTGTTCCCAGGTATGGCCGCGGTTAATTCTTTTCAGGGTTTCGTTACTGGTCGATTCCAGGCCATATTCAATGATAATATAATATTCTGCAGCAAGTTGACTGAAGTAGCTGAGTTTCTCCCCGTCAATACAATCGGGCCGGGTACCAATCACCAGTCCTGCTATTTCAGGATAGGATAAAGCCTGGCCATAGAGTTCTTTCAGGGTGCTGAGTGGTGCGTATGTATTTGAGTAGGTTTGAAAATAGGCCAGGTATTTCAGTGCGCGGCGATAACGGATTTTGTGAAATTCAATGCCTTCAGCTATTTGCATGGCCACCGTTTTGTGCGGCTGACAATAGGATGGATTGAACGCATCATTGTTGCAGTAGGTGCAGCCACCGGATCCCACGGTCCCATCCCGGTTCGGGCAGGTAAAGCCGGCATCGATGGATACTTTCTGAACACGCTGGCCAAAGGTGCGTTTAAAGTACTCATTATAACTATTGTATCGCTTGTTGCTGAAAGGGTTCATTTTTTCTTAATTGGCATGGGGCGTGGGGCATGGAGTGCAGGGCACAGGGCATAGGGCTCAGGGCAGATTAATTTAGGGACGCGACATGTCGTGTCCCTAAATTTTATCTGCTGATTTTCATTTTTCCATTATTCCATTGTTCAAAAAAAGGCTGCCTTTCCGGACAGCCTTTCTGAAAGTTGGTTATTATTGCTGTGGTTTATTTGGTTGCTGCCTCAAGGCGTTTCAT
Organism: Lentimicrobium sp.; assembly: GCA_013336205.1. Lineage (GTDB taxonomy): Bacteria > Bacteroidota > Bacteroidia > Bacteroidales > Lentimicrobiaceae > Lentimicrobium. Next base: position 1,116 of record JAAXUD010000121.1, read on the forward strand.
AATTGAGAAAATGAAGATTGCTGAAAGCACACAACAAACAATGAAAATTGACCATAATTGCCATAAATCAAGTTTTCCCCAGAAATCGCTGCCGATAAAGAGGAATTTGTTGCCTACTGCAGTTGCGAGCAACCAGCCTCCCTGCATCAGACCCTGAAAGCGGGCAGGAGCAACCTTCGAAACAAATGAAAGTCCCATCGGGCTGAGGAATAGCTCGGCAATTGTAAGAATCAGGTAACTACTGATAAGCCAGTAAGGAATAACCCTTGAACTATCAGGAACCGGATTGTATTTGGTTACTCCGTTTTCAACAACCTGAAGTTCGTGGGGCGAAACCAGGCCAATCGAAGCAACAAGGATTACCAGAAATCCCAATGCAGCGATAAACATCCCGATTCCAATTTTCTTGGGCGTAGATGGTTCCAGGTTTTTATTCCGCAACCAGGTAAAGACTGCCATCACCGGGAACGTCAATGAAACGATGAACAAAGGGTTGAATGACTGGAATACTTCAGGTGCGATTGGGTTACTGACTGCAAAGCCCGAAACAAAGTAAAAGGTTAAACCACCAAATACCAGCGCCATTGCACTACCAATAAGCTTATTGGAACTCTTTTTATTGAAAAGTAAAACCACACCGGCAATTGCTCCGATAAAAGTGAGAATTGATTCGAGGTTGAAGAATATATTGGTGAAGGCTGCCACTTCTTTAACTGTGTAGTCACGTGCGAAGAAAGTCAGGGTAAGACCATTCTGATGGAATGACATCCAGAAGAAAATTACTACTATAAAAACGAGCAGTAATGAAGTAACCCGGGGACGCTCTTCCTTTGTAGAAATCTGGAACATCATAGCCACGAAGCCAACAAACAAGCCCACTGCCATGCCGAGTGCCAGATCATCCATTACAACATAGAAAATTACAGAAGTGGTAATCATAAGTCCTGCTGCCAGAAGGAAACTAACAAGGTTGCCTTTTGCTTTTCCGCTGTTAGCGGTATCTTTTGCAACAACTTTGTCAACACTGGGTAAAAGTTTGTTGAAAATGATATAAACCAGCATGGAAATGACCATTGCTCCGGCTGCAATTCCAAAAGCGTAATTATATCCTCTGGCGAAAGCATCAATATAGTCGGTGGCGAATGCGCCAAGATCGGTTACAGCTTTGCCACTTACTTTATCTGCGAGGGCCTGGAATGCAGTAGTGTCTTCAAGAGATCCTTTGGTGTAGGCGTGGCACATAGCAGGTAAACTTCCGTCGTGCAAAAAGCCCTGGGTTTTCAGGAACCAGTTGCGGATACCGGTAGCAACAAAAGGGGCGAAGAATGCACCAATATTGATTCCCATGTAGAAAATCATAAAAGCGGAGTCTCTCACTTTTGAGTAACGAGGATCGTCATACATCTGACCAACAACAGCCTGGAGATTTCCCTTGAACAATCCATTTCCCAATGCGATGGTAAAGAGGCCTGTAAGTGTTATAGCCAGCGGATTGCCAGGGATAGCCATGACTACATATCCTGCAAACATGATAACTATACCCATCAGAATTACAAATTTGTATTTTCTGGTGGCGTCAGCTAATATACCCCCGATAAGGGCCAGGGCATAGATTCCAAAATAGAACCAACTGTAATAACCGCCTGCCTGTGACTCGGTAAGACCATACTTGGCCTGGAGAAATAATACAAGAATGGCCATCATGGTGTAGAAGCCGAAACGTTCTCCCATATTTGAGAAGAACGCAACCAATAGTCCTTTAGGATGCTCTTTTAACATAAAAATAAGGTGTTAGTGATTAATAAAGATGTTGATCTGTTGATTTTTCCCTAGGCAAAAATAGCCAAAATTTAATGCAAACCTGATAAAAAAGGAGGTCTTAGGCTACAATCTGAGCCTGAGCTGAATTTTAACTTCTGACTTTTTATTACCCTGAATCTCATCGAGTCCTGATCCGATGATTTGCTGATTTGCATAATAGGTAATTGAGTATCTGATCCAGATGTCAAGGTTTCGTCCAAAACTGTACTTGCCCATCAGGTAAAACCGGCTTCCTTTGTAGTAATATGACGGGATTGAGAAAGCATAAAGCACATCACTTTCATAGGCATAAAGGCGTTCATTGTAAGTGTCGGTATCAAAAAGTGCAAAACGTGTATTTATTTGCCAGGGCTTTTCGGGGTGGTTGTAGGCAAGGTCCTGATAAATAAGGAACCCATTGCGTTTTTCGAACCCAGGCATTTGCCAGTCGGTTGTTTCAAGCCGGGTTTTAAGTGTGATAATTTCGTTTGGTTTAAAATTCAGGTCGATTCTGAAGTTTTGTTTAGTTTCGGGTTCCGGATAAACGGTGTATCCACCAGGTTCTGAAGGATTCAATTGTTTTTGCTGATACCTGTATCGGAATAGAATCTGAGTTCTCCTGGATGGGGTGTAGGTAAGCTGTGTAAGGTATTCTTTACCATGTGAAGGGGCATCAACCCTGTATCTTAGCCATGGGAATGTAAAATAGTCAGCATAAGCTGAAAGGCTTACCCTTTTGTGTAGTTGAGCCAGAATACCGACGTAGATTCCTTTTTCATTGGAATTACGGCTGCCTTCTGCAAAAGCATTACTGTAAAGATTCTGGTAATCTTTAGAATAGTTGCGATAAATCAATGAAAGTGCAAGCCTTGGATCCGGAGTTGCTGTAGCGCCAGCCAGTATGGCTTTACCGCCATTGTCACTGCCCGATATTTCACCAAAGAGCGTGAGCGATTTCAGGATTACCGCGTAGTCAAATCCAACATTAGTCAATGATTTTCCCCTGAAGTCGAATTTGTTGTAGAGTTCTTCACTCCGCTGCAGTTCATTGCCCAACTCAGTATGTACGGCTGTTGCTCCGAGCCTGAACATTTTTAACCGCGTTTGTAAGTTCCCTCCATAAACAGTCTGGTCAATAGCGTCCTTGTTGGATAATTCGTTTGGAGTCCGATGATAGCCGGATTCCTGCAGAGAACTTATGTAGTAATCTTCGGAAGATAAGGAGTCAGTCCCTTCAACATTGGCGTCAACTTTTTTTGAAGAGTAAAACAAAGTCAGGTCAGTATTTTTAAATGGAGTTACTGTAGCAGCTGCACCACGCATAAAGAGATTCTCGTTGGCGCCTGCACTTGGCTTCACGGCCTGAGCTATTCTTCTGTTGGTGATGGCATTGGTTGATTTGCCAAAACCAAGGCTGCTGGTCATGGTAAGACCTTGCCCAAACTGAACATGGTAATCGCCCAGTGCAAAATGTTTTAGAAACTTTTTTCCGGTGTAATAGAAATGGAAACTATAAAAATCAAACCCTTTTTTTAGGGTATCGGATTTTGGAAAGAAGGTTTCACCGGCATCTTTTTCCATGGTTACCCCAAACCGGATCTTGTTATAAAAGCTATAGCCATAACGCAGGTATATTTTCTCAGGACCTCCCAGGTACCTGGAATTTGGATTGGCCTGATAAGAAGAGTCATCAATGGGTGAATACCCTTTTTGTTCCTGCAACACCTGCTGATAACGGGTGATTATCTGATGCTTACCGTAATTGAGCATGTTTTTTAAGGTAAGATCAGTACCATAAGGCTTGAGTTCGAATGTTATAAACGGAGCGAGGTTAGTAACAAGTGTTGAGTCGAAGCCTTCTATCATGTTAAGTTCAAAAGGACTGGTCAGTTCCCCGAATTTTTGAATATAAGTGGTCAGATTGTATATCTGCAGGTCGTTTAGCTGCAGTTGCATAAGTTCCCGTTCTGAAGCCTGATTAATATTGATTGGATTTCTGACATATTGCATCAATTCATCCACAACGTCAGAATAGTCCAGTTCCGAATCTGTTTTTTCTGATAATTGCTCAATCTTATCTTCGAGATTCGGGGAGGTGGCTTGCGCGGGCTTAACTGGTTCCTGGGCAAATAAGGCCTTTCCGGATAAGAGGGTTAATGCCAGAAGAAAAGAAAGTATAAGAGTAGATAGCTTCATAAATCTTAGAATTTATAAGAAATAGAAGCCTGAGGAGAGTACCCCAGAATATTATGGTAGGAAGTGCTTATGTCAAGTGATAAATTTCCAAACAGGAAGCCTGCTCCAAATGAAAGCGCAGATGGCCCTGTAGAAGCGCCTCCCCGGAGAAAGAAGCGATCGTTAGGTTTATATTCAAGCCCGGCACTAACTGTTGGATCTGTATTGATGTTTTTCTCGGTTTCAGCCAGAAGCGTGAATTTTTCGGATATTGAGTAAGCCGCACCAACCCTGAAAACAACAGGAGCCCGTTCATCGTTGTACTCTGCTATTTTTGCACTTATCGGGTTGTAAATATGTGCTCCTAAAACAAGTTTAGGTGTTATGTTGGCCATCATGCCGGCTTCAAACGTAAGATAATTCTGTGTTCCATAACTTTCAGCCAATCGGATCATATTGTAATCAAGCTGCAATCCGAAAGAAAAATACTTGCCGAATCCTTTTGCAAAAGCAAGCCCGACTTTACTCTCATTAAATGCTGAGTAGCCAAAATGATTGAAGCTAAGGCCGATAGTACCAGATTTCATAGGATAGGCAACTGCCGCGGCTTTATATCCCAGCTCTTTGAGCAGATACCGGTTCTCGTAATAAACCCCGGCGGTTGTTGTTTGAATATTGGCAAGTCCCGCCTGATTATTAAAAGCTGACCAAAGGTCGCTTAAGGCAACTGAAGCATTGCCAAGTGCGGCAGATCTTGATCCGGTTGGCCTGTTCTCGCCCCCTGAAATAGCAAAAAAAGGAATAAATAAAAGAACAAATGCAATGATAAGGTTGTTTTTATTGTTCATCAGGATTAATGCTTTGGGATATCAATAATAACTGGTTATGCAGGACTTTAATATGGGTAAAAATAAGGCATTTGTCTTTAAGTTTGTCAAGCTTCCAATAAAATTGAAAGAAAATCAGGTGTATTCCTTTATTTTTGTGAAATTATGAAAAACAACTGCTATGAAAGATATTCTTGAGTTCCTTTCGGATTTGAAAAATAACAACAACCGGGAATGGTTTGATGAAAACAGGGATAAGTACCAGTCAGCTAAGGTTAAATTTGAAGATTATGTAAACCTGATTATCGGAGAAATCTCACTTTTTGATCCTCAGATAGGCCAGCCTGCTGCAAAAGATACAATCTTCAGGGTTTTCAGGGATGTTCGTTTTTCAAAAGACAAGCTTCCCTATAAATCGAATTTTGGTGCATTTATAGCCAATGGAGGTCGTAAAAGCCCCAGAGCCGGATACTATTTCCACCTGGAACCAGGCGCTTCTATGATCGGGGGTGGGATTTACATGCCACAACCAGAAGTGCTTAAAAAGATAAGACAGGAAATATATTTTAATGCCGCTGATTTTAAGAAATTACTGGAGGAAGATAAATTTAAACGGGTTTTTGGTGGCCTGGGTGACTATGATAGACTTAAAAGGCCTCCTAAAGATTTTGATGCATCATTTCCTGACATCCAACTTCTTATGTATAAAAGCTATGTAGTAATGCATAAACTTGATGATGAAGCTATACTAAAGGATGGTTTCTCAAAAGGAATCACCGATGCCTGCCGGACAATGACTGATTTCAATCATTTTCTAAACAGGGCTTTTGATAGTTAGTCGTTGCAGGCCTATAAAAACTACAACCCGGATATGAGATTCTCAGGCTCAAATCCGGGTTGGTTACTAGTTTGACTTAATGTGAAATAAAGATACGGCGACTTGGTCAAAAAAAAATTAGCCTTCAGGTGAATTTAATGGAATTTTAATCCGTTTAATCTCGCGCTTCATTTTAAAAGGTTAATATCCAGAAGCTACAGACTCCATTTTTAATTTTAAAGTGTTCAATGTCAGATAAATATAAAGATGTATCAAAAAATGGCCTTAAGAGTCCGTTGGTCAGATCATTTTTAATGATAGGGGGAGTCATCGCTGCTTTGCTTGGATTTACGGGTATTTTTATTCCATTATTGCCCACAACTCCATTTTTGCTACTGGCTTCCTGGTGCTTTGTCCGCTCATCCGACCGAATGAACAGCTTATTGTTGCACAACCGTTATCTGGGTCCATATATCAGTAATTATAAATCAGGCAAAGGAATAACCCTGAGGAATAAAGCTTATAGTCTTGGATTTCTTTGGATTACGCTAAGCTCTTCCGTTATTTTCGGTCCACCATACCGGTGGCTATGGATTGGGCTTATAATGATTGGTGTTGCTGTTACCTTTCATATTCTAAAGTTCAAAACCCTGAAGAAAAAATAACAACGGTCTGCTGGTTAATTTGACCAAAACAGACCGTTTAAGAAATTTTAAAAGACCAGCTTACTCAGCCAGCAATCCTCTTCTTTTAAGCAGTGG
>JAAXUD010000595.1 GCA_013336205.1 Lentimicrobium sp.
CTGCAAATGGCACAGGGCACAGGGCACAGGGCATCGGGCACAGAGCACAGGGCATCGGGCAAAGGGCATGGGGTTTCTTGTTTTTCACTTTTTTGGGTGGACCTGAGACGCAAGCATTGCGTCTTTACTTATCCTGTGTTTCACTTTTTTTGGCGAATTTAAGACGCAAGCATTGCGTCTTTACTATTTCCTGACATCACATCTCCGGTTAGACCTGAAACGCAAGTTTTCGGAGGTCTGAAGCTTTTCTCCTTTTCTCCTTGTCTATCAGTCTTTATGTCTCTCTGACTCTACGTCTCTTCGTCTCTCAGTCTCTGTGTCCCTCAGTCTCTCCGTCCCCTCCTCACTCCTGGCTCCAGGTGGCTCCGTCTTTTGTATCTTTTACACTGATGCCGATTTTGGTGAGTTCATCCCGGATTTTGTCGGAAGTTGCAAAATCCTTTGCATTCTTTGCATCCTTTCTCAGCCCCAGCACCAGTTCCATCAGCCCTTCCAGGGTTGTGTTGCTGCCGGATGCTGCTTCTTCCTGTTTCAGGCCAAGAATATCACCAATAAAAGAACTGAAAGTATTTCGCAGCAACAGCAGATCATCTGCCGTGAGGCTTTCCTTTTTATCGTTTACCGAATTTATAATCCTAACGCCTTCGAACAGGTTGGCAATTACCACCGGACTGTTGAAATCGTCGTTCATGGCTTCGTAGCAGTTGTTTTGCAGCCGGGAAATGTCTGAGGTAGAAGTTGAAGCGGGCGATAGTTTCTCCAGCGTGGTCCAGGCTTTCATCAGGCGATCAAGCCCTTTTTCTGCCGCCAGCAGTGCCTCATTGGAAAAGTCGAGGGTGCTGCGGTATTGCGCCTGCAGGATAAAGAAGCGGATGGTCATGGCGCTGTAGGCTTTGGTCAGCGATTTATGACTTCCGCTGAAAAACTCGGCCAGGGTGATAAAATTACCCAGCGATTTACCCATCTTCTGCCCGTTGATGGTTATCATATTGTTGTGCATCCAGTATTTTACCGGCTCAACATGATTGGCGGCTACACTCTGTGCTATTTCAGATTCATGGTGAGGGAACATAAGGTCCATACCGCCACCGTGAATATCGAAGCGATCGCCCAGGTAGCGGGCACTCATGGCCGAGCATTCAAGATGCCAGCCGGGAAATCCTTCACTCCATCGCGAAGGCCAGCGCATGATGTGCTCAGGCTGGGCTTTTTTCCAGAGGGCAAAGTCAAAAGGATTGTGCTTTTCGTCCTGCCCTTCCAGGGTGCGGGTGTTCGACATCAGGTCTTCAAGCACCCGGCCCGACAACTTGCCGTAATGATACTGCTTATTGTACTTTTCAACGTCAAAATACACAGAACCTTCACTTTCGTAAGCCATTCCGGATTCCAGAATGTTGTCGATCATGCCGATCTGCTCAATAATGTGCCCCGAGGCCCGTGGCTCAATGCTTGGGCTGAGCACATTCAGTTTTTCCATATCGTGGTGGTAGCGTTCAGTGAAGTACTGCACGACTTCCATAGGCTCAATCTGCTCAAGCCGGGCTTTTTTTGCTATCTTGTCTTCACCTTCATCGGCGTCGTTTTCAAGGTGACCAACGTCGGTTATATTCCTTACGTAGCGGACTTTGTAGCCGAGGTGTTTCAGGTAACGAAAAACCAGGTCGAAGGTAATGGCAGGACGGGCATGACCCAGGTGGGCGTCGCCATAAACGGTAGGACCGCACACATACATGCCCACATGAGGCGGGTTGATTGGTTCAAAAAGTTCTTTTTTGCGACTTAAGGTATTGTATAGATAGAGTTTATGTTCCATGAAAATCAGAAATTTACAGTGCAAAATTATTAAAAACAGTTGGATATTCAGTTATTAGTAACAATTCAAATTACGCAGGAGCAAAGGATTTCCAGGGTAATTGGTTATTTGATGTGCTATGGAAATATTACATCTATCGAGCTGGCCATGAATTATAAACATGACATTCACTTTTAAAGTGTATACGAGCTAAATACACCAACCTATAACCTTGCAGGTTGAATGATTGACTTATGAGCAATTTCTGTCTTTTACTTTTTGCAAGATCAAAAAGTAACAAAAAATCTCGGCTTCTTAAAAATTGCTAAAAACAGGCGAGCGATTTTGGCAGGAAGAAACGAGGTTGAACCAGTATTCCTTTGCCTTAATCCGTTAAACACTAATCTTCGGTACTTTGCTATACTTTTTCGGTTGCGTTTCTTCTCTCTTTAACGCTGCCTGTTTTCTTAACGCAATTTTTAAAAGGCCGGTCCTTTTCCCCTTAATCTAAACGGACTTATATATAATTCCAGTCATATTTTATGAATCATGAAGAGATTCCAAATGCCAGGATTTAAAAATTTACTTTATTGAAAATGATTAGCAGTTAATGATAAATTCAATGCTTTCACAATACATGCATCGGTATTTTAAAAGTCCAGTTTTACTTTGAGAATATAGTCATACCCTGCCTGATTGCCTGGCAACCAAGTAGACTGGTGTGGTTCAATGTCGACTGCAATTGAACGAAAATGAAAACTTGAATGTTTTGAGTACCACATATTGATATTAATAATTAGGAGAAATGATTTCTTCTGCTTTTCCAGACAGTTGGTTTAAAAAATCTTCAATAAACTTTGAAAATATTATCACAGCACATCAATTAATGAACAACCAAATTTTGATAGATTTTGGTGAAGCGAAAAATCGCTCTAAGGAAATCAGGACATTACGCTTATGCCAGACTAACGCCAAACAGATAGCCTACGAATG
>JAAXUD010000122.1 GCA_013336205.1 Lentimicrobium sp.
TTTCGGCTCAATTACAATTTCATATTCAATGCCTGGTAGTGCCGGATGAAACGGAGCCCTGATATAGCATCGGTCTGCAATTGTCACAGATTCAAAATTTTCTTCCCAGACTGCATTCCAATTCTGATCCGGTATTGCCTGCCAGGTGTACTCAACCTCTATTCCTTCGGGCCAGAGGTGTGGATTGTTGAGTATTGCGGGGTCGAATGCTGTTGTTGGAATATACGCCAACAAACCATCTTCGGTTTCTGAAAAACTTTCAAAACCTAGTTCACCAAGCTGAGCCATAATTAACTCAGCAAATGCAACCTTCCCTTCAGGAAGGATGCATTTGAGTTCTGTATATTCCATCTTTTATACTTTGATTGTAAATCAGAAGCTGCCGGCGATTTTGACAAAATCTTCAGCTTTAAGGGAAGCCCCGCCAATAAGGCCGCCATCCACATCAGGATTGGCAAACAATTCGCGGGCATTGGCCGCATTGCAACTTCCACCATAGAGGATAGTTGTTTGGTCTGCCTGTGCTACACCAAACTTATCTGAAAGCACTTTGCGGATAAATGCATGCATTTCCTGCGCCTGCGCTGGAGAAGCAGTGCGACCTGTTCCTATGGCCCAGACAGGCTCATAAGCAACAACCACTTTTTCAAATTCTTCAGCAGTAAGATGAAATAAAGCATTTTTAACCTGCTCACCTACCACTTCGAAATGTTTTTCAGCCTCACGTTCGGCAAGAACTTCACCACAACAATAAATTGGAGTAAGATTGTGTTTGAGCGCCTGTGTTACTTTCAGAGCGAGTAAACTGTCTTTTTCGCCGAAATAAGTTCTGCGTTCTGAATGACCGATGATTACATATTTTGCACCAGTGGAAGCAACCATAGCGGCAGAAATCTCGCCAGTATAGGCACCGGATTCATGTTCACTCATATTCTGAGCACCACAATCGAATCCATTTTCATGGGCAATATCAGCAGCCAGTTCAAGATAAATGGCCGGAGGACAAACCAGAATTTCAACATCTTCAGGACGGTTTTCTTTCAGAATGTCGGCGATATCAAACAAAAGATCTTCAGCTTCTTCAAAGTTTTTGTTCATTTTCCAGTTTCCGGCAACAATTTTTTTTCTCATTTTTTGATTGATTTTTTAAAATTACAAAAGTTTCAGGCCAGCCTGACCCTGGGGTCGAGTATGCCGTAAATAATATCTACAAAAATATTAATAATCACCAACAAAACGGCAATGAAAAGCACCGCACCCATCACAACCGGGAAATCATATTTTTCGAGTCCATCCACAATGACTACTCCAACGCCCTTCCAGTCGAACACATACTCAACAAAAACTGCCCCGGCCATCAGAGAAGCAAACCATCCGGAAACAGCGGTAACAACCGGATTTAGTGCGTTCCGTAAAGCATGACGGCCAATAACGGTAAACCTTGAAAGTCCCTTTGCCCTGGCGGTACGGATATAATCCTGCGAAAGCACTTCAAGCATAGAACTCCGGGTAAGCTCAATTATTATTGCAAGTGGTCTTATTCCTAATGTGATGGCCGGAAGAATCAGGTTTTTCAAATCCAGAAATTCGCCCCTGCCAAAATCATCGACAGTATAGAGTGAGCCAAACATGCTTAAACCCGTATAATCGACCAACACAAATGCGAAAAACCAGGCCATGAGAATTGCTGCAAAAAAAGAAGGCAACGACATTCCCAGAACAGAAATAATCAGCGAAATACGATCAAAAAAAGTATCTTTTTTTAAGGCGGTAAGTATGCCAATAAAAACCCCGGCTATCACCGCAAAACCCATAGCAACCGTAGCCAGCAGCATGGTATTTGGGAATGCCTGCGAAAGAATTTCCGAGACTTCCCGCTTGCTTTGATAGGAGCGGCGCAGGTAGGGCTTTTTCAGTATTATCTTACTATTTCCGACTGAAGCCAGCGTCAGATAAGGTGCGTACTTCGAGCTGTCAGGATACCACATGTTTTCCTTCTCTGCTAATTTGTGGTATGAAACCGGCGACAAATCATTAACAAAAGCAAGATATTGAATATAAACAGGCTGATTACGGCCAAGTTCACGATTGATGGCCTCTACTGAAGACATATCCGCACGTTGGCCCAGCATCATGCGTGCCGGATCTCCCGGAAGAATATTGAACAGGACAAATACCAGGGTAATAACCCCGAAAAGTACAAATACTCCGTAATAAATTCGTTTAAGGATAAATCTGAGCATAGCCAGCTTTAGTTACCTGCAACGGAGGTTACGTATTTTTTCTCAAATTCAACAAAATCAGGGAAATCGTTGTAATGCCATTTGTCGATTATCACACCTGCCCTGAGTAACATCAGCCCCGGGTTGGCTCTCACCATTGTTTTCAGCGTAATGTCATCGGCCATGTATGTTTCGAATTTCCATCCAAGTTTTAATTGTGTTGAATCTATTACCTCAGAAAGAGAACTGGTGAGCCCGGCAAATCCATAACCGGCAGTCATGGCTTTATCCGCAAATTCATTGATGCCTGCCAATGTTTCCTGATCTGCCTTTTCAATATCCCAGGCAATCAGCAGGAACTGGAAATCAGGATTTTGAATGATGACATCTGTCAGATCTGTTCCCGTTGAATCCATTATTTGAAGGTCATGCCCTTTGAATGAATTCGGATCTTCGATTCTTTGCTCCACAAATTCCCATTGCGACATCCAGATTGAATCGTTGTATGGATAATCAGGTGAAAGGTATTCTTTTGTTTCCCCGGTCTCCTTGTTTTTATAAATCAGAAAATATTTAACCGGCAGTGGGTTTTCATTAAACATTTTATTTCCGGTTTTCCAATCCATAAAGTCGAGCAAAGGTAAATGCCGGTAACAATGAATGCTTAAACCCAGAAAAAGTGCCGCAACTCCGGCAGCGACACAGTAGGAAGCCAGCGTCTTCAATGTTTCAATGGTTTTTTTGCGCCAGGCAAACAGGATTAGAGTAAATACCATCAGGATTACATTCTTATAAAATGTCTGCCAGTTGGTAAGTGTGATGGCGTCGCCGAAACAGCCGCAATCGGGAACCGGGTTATAAACAGCATCAAAGAAAGTAAGTACGGTGAAGAAAGTCATTACGCCTAATAATAGCCAGGCGTTAACCTTTGGCTTAAGATTAAGCAGTACAACAACTCCCAGCACAAACTCCATCGTGCAAAGCAAAATGGATAATGTGAGCGCATAGGGCATCATCCATTGTGCATCCCAGGCGATAAAATAATCTTCAAACCGGTAGGCGGTGCCCAGTGGGTCAATGCCTTTAACAAATCCAGAAAAGATAAAAACTACCCCAATTATGATTCTTGAAATAAAATGAAGAATACGCATAGTAATTATATTGATTTGCTTTAACAACTTTTCGAAAACAAAATAAAGTTATTTTTTTGTCCGGAGTTCTGACAATTTGATAAGTGCAAAAACTGCATAATTGATCATGTCGAAATAATTTGCATCAACACCTTCAGAAACAAAGGTTTCACCCTTATTATCCTCAATCTGCTTAACCCTGAGCAACTTCATAAGAATAATATCGGTGAGGGAGCTGATCCGCATATTGCGCCATGCTTCATCGTAGTCATGATTTTTATCCATCATCAGGCTTTTTGCTTCAGAGGCATACTTATCATAAAACTGCTCGACCAAACGGGGATTCATATTCTGCTCTTCGCTGTTCCCAAGTTCGAGTTGAATCAATGCAATAATCGCATAATTGATGATTCCGATAAATTCAGGCCACTCATCTTCAACTACCAGGTGCGTGCCTTTGCCTTGTATACTTCTTATGCGGGTGGCTTTGATGTATATCTGGTCGGTTAATGATTCGGGACGTAAAACCCTCCATGCTGCACCATAATCTTTCATCTTGGCTAAAAATATATCTTTGCATGCCTGAATGGCTGAGTCAAACTGAGTAGAAGTATCAGCAGTCATAAAAATTTGTAAATTAGGTAGTTGAATTATAAATCATTTCAATGGAACACAGTAAGGGTTCACCCGATAAAGGTACAGTTTTTTCTGAAACACAATTCCTGCAGTGTGGAACAAAGCGACTGAACCTCTCAACTGCAGTCGTAATGGGAATCCTGAATATAACTCCGGATTCGTTTTATGATGGAGGAAAGCACAAATCAATGAGTGATCTGCTTTCCCATGCCGGGAAAATGATTGAGGAAGGGGCTTCCATTATCGATATTGGAGCGGTTTCCACCCGGCCGGGTTCAACACCTGTGAGCCCGGAAGAGGAAAAGTCCAGGATTTTTCCGGTAGTTGAGGCTATACTTGCTAATTTTCCTGAAGTAGTTGTTTCTGTGGACACCTATAGAGCAGCGATTGCATTGGAATGTTGTAATATGGGTGCCGGGATCATTAATGATATTTCCGGTGGCCAGGCTGACGCAGAAATGTTTGAAATAATGGGTAAACAGAAAGCGGCCTATGTGCTGATGCATATGCAGGGAACGCCACAAACAATGCAACTAAATCCCTCCTACTCAAATGTAACGGTGGATATTGCGGATTTTTTTGCTGAACAACTTGTCAAACCCGGACTTCATGGCAAAAAGAACATTATTCTTGATCCGGGGTTTGGCTTTGGGAAGACCACAGAAGATAATTATACCTTGCTGAATTACCTTGATGCTTTTCTTTCATTCGGCCTCCCACTGCTTGTCGGCGTCTCCCGTAAGTCGATGATCAACAAGGTATTAAACACTTCTCCTGAACAAGCACTCAATGGAACTACTGTTTTGAATACCATTGCACTGATGAAAGGCGCTTCAATCCTGAGAGTTCATGACGTGAAAGAAGCTGTGGAAACCATTAAATTGGTAAACAGCATGAGAGAATCAGGCCTAAATGCCTAATTTTGCAAAAACCCATCACTGATGCCTGAATTAGTAATTCCTTTTTTTATTGGCCTTCGTTTGCTCGATATTATTGATATCCTGCTGGTTGCGCTGATGCTTTATGAGTTGTACAACCTTGTTAAAGGTACAGCGGCCATAAATATTTTATTGGGTATAATCGCTGTATTTATAGCCTGGCGATTGGTAAGAGTGCTGGAGATGGAATTGCTTACCGAAATACTTGGCGCATTCATCAGTGTTGGATTTATCGCCCTTATTGTAGTTTTTCAGCCGGAAATAAGAAAGTTCCTGCTGCTTCTGGGTACTCCGTCCTTTATCCGCAAAAAGCACCGCCGCTTCCTGTTCTGGAAAATCAGTTATGCCAACGACGAAAACCTGAGCATCGACCCGATTGTTCAAGCCTGTCACAGAATGGCAAATGCCAAAACCGGCGCGCTCATTGTAATCGGGAAAATTAATGAACTGGAGGAATATATCAATACAGGTGAAAACCTGGAGGCACGTATTTCAGAGCAATTGATTGAGAATGTGTTCTTCAAAAACTCCCCCCTTCATGACGGGGCAATGATTATTATGAACAACAAAATAAAAGCCGCCAGTTGTATACTTCCGGTTTCGAAAAATGAGAACCTGCCGGTACATGTTGGCCTCAGACACCGCTCGGCAGTGGGTGTTACCGAGAAATCAGACGCAATAGCCATCGTGGTTTCGGAACAAACCGGAAAAATTTCGTGGTGCAAAGAAGGCGTATTGAATCAGAATATCCAGCCATCAAAATTAAAGACCTTGCTGGAAGATGAGTTCAACCTTGAAAAATAGCCGGCTTCAACGCTGATAAAAGTTTAGTTACCCGATTTTGCTTTTGCGGCATTTGCCTCAAACTCTTCGACCAGTTCTTCCGGAGTTTTACCCATATATTTTAATGCTGCTGCCGCATCATCCGCAAGATCGTGATTTGGGTATTTGATTAGAAAATCATTGTAAACTTTGCTGGCCTGCCCATATTCATTCAACAGATTCTCATAAGTATAAGCCTTTAAAAAAACCGTCTCGGGCAAATAGCTGCTGTTCTGAAAATCATTTATCGTTCTGTCGATCAACTCCATAGCCTTTGGTCCATTATTGATTCCAATACAAAGGTTTACCGCTTTGTAAAGGTATGCAGGTGCCGCTGTATCAGCCGCATTGTGGTCAACAAAGGCAATATAGGAATCGAGCAACTGGTTCAGCTTTTGGGTATCGGGTCTTGCACCTTCCTGCTCTAGTTGTTTTTCAAGCCTGATAATGGTTTTTATATCCTTCTCCCGCTGAGGGGTGCAAGAGATTACAAATATAACTAGCAATAGAATCGCAGAAATGCTGGTATTTTTTTTCATTTTATCAATATTCATTATTTCCCCTGATCAAAAGTCAGTTAATATTAAGAATCACGCAAAGGCGCAAGGACGCAAAGTGTTGATATTTAATATTTTACAAACAAAAAATGCATTTTTTCAACAGTCTGATAATCAGTCGATTAAAAAATAATTAACGGAGTATTGCTGATCAGAAAACCTGTTTTTTCTTAGCCATTGGATAAATCATCTTATAATCAGTCTTTATCAGGCCTTTTGAAATATCACCGAGTTTGCGTTTCAGCATCATTTTCCGGAGCGGATTTATCAGATCAACAAATAAAATGCCGTCAAGATGATCGTATTCATGCTGAATTACCCTGGCAAGTACCCCGGTGATACGATCATCATGAAAATTGAAATTCTCATCATAATACTGAATCCGCAAATCAGGTTTACGCAAAACATCTTCCCTGATTTCAGGAATACTGAGGCAACCTTCATTAAATGCCCATTCATCGCCCGTTTCTTCAACAATTCTGGCATTTATAAAAACCTTCTTCAGGTCTTTTTCGCCCGGAAAATCATCGGCATACGGGGTCGCGTCAATCACAAAAAGGCGGATGCTCCGGTTTACCTGCGGTGCGGCCAGGCCAACACCATTGGATGAATACATTGTTTCAAACATATCATTGATAAACTGATCCAGGCCCGGATAATCCTTATCAATGTCATCGGCAATTTTACGTAAAGTAGGATGCCCGTATGCAATAACTGGTAAAACCATAGTTAAAAAACGTTTAATCTTTATTTAAATCCCTTAACACTAAATCGGGATTTGATTTTTCATTATCTGAAACCTGATGACCTTGTTTCCAGAAAAGACTGCAGCATTATCGTTGCACTCACTGTATCCACCAAAGCTTTGTTCTGTCGGTCTTTTTTTCTGGCTCCTGACTCAAGAATAGTACGTTGAGCCATCAGCGAGGTAAACCGTTCATCAACCCTTGCTACTTTAATTTGTGGAAACTCTTTAACAAGCAGACGTACAAATGGTTCGATGTATTTAACCGATTCAGAGGGTTGATTGTTCATCTGCCTTGGTTCTCCAACCAGAAACAATTCCACATTCTCCTTACTGAGATAATCCTTCAGAAAAGAAATAATATCCTTCGAATGCACGGTTGTAAGCGAAGTTGCTATTATCTGATCAACATCAGTAAC
>JAAXUD010000596.1 GCA_013336205.1 Lentimicrobium sp.
GGGCATCGCTGATGTTTTCACTTATTACAATTGGGAAATCATTGAACAGGCAGTCTCACACCTATAATACACTTGCCGCCTCTGCATTTATTCTCTTAATTATGAATCCCGGAATGCTTTATGACCTTGGATTCCAGTTGTCATATGCAGCCGTAGCCGGCATTGTTACTTTTCAACCCCATATCAGAAAAGTTTACACTCCGGTAAACAAAGTCGCTGGTTATATCTGGGATCTGACCAGCGTTTCCATTGCAGCACAATTAATCACTGCGCCTATTTCTGTATATTATTTTCATCAATTTCCTAATTATTTTCTAATTGCAAATCTGATTGCTATTCCATTGTCAGGGGTGATGATTTATACCGGAGTGGCCTTTATTTTTTTATCAATAATTCCTTTTCTTGGAAAAATCATTGCGGTTATCCTGATTGCGCAGATTAAAATATTGAATGCGGTGGTTTCTTTTGTTGAAGGGCTTCCAGGTGCTGTCAGCCATGATCTTTATTTATCATCACTTGCAACGATAGCTTTATTTTTACTTTTATTTTCAATCCTGATGTGGTATCTGCAGAAGAATAAAGCCTGGCTTTTTCCCGTGCTTATTTTATGCCTGTTGCTGGCCTCTGATTATGCAGCAAATGCTTTTCGGAGAATGGGCAATCAAACAATGATCGTTCAAAGTATTAACCGGCATTCTGCTGTTATTTTTACAAATGGCCAAACTCAAAAAATTATTGCAGATTCTGCAATAGTTGAAAACCCGCAACTGCTTAAATATAGCACCGATTCTTACCGCATCAGAGCCGGAATCCGCACTATATCTTACGTTGATATTGCCGGCATTAATCCGGTTGAATCTGATTTTCTGTATTTTAACAATGGATTCTTTAGTTTTGAGGGTAAAAGGGGGGTGGTGCTGACTCATGCCATGAAGCTTCCGGCAACCGGAAAACAAATTAAGGTTGACTACGTAATTCTGACTGATAATGTGAAATACAGACTCGAAAAACTTGTAAACTGTTTTCCTGGTGCCTGTTTTATTGCCGACGCATCTAATTCTGTCAGAAAGTGCAAAACATGGGGTCAGGAAGCTGTTGCACTTAAGTTACGGTATTATTCAGTGCGTGAATCCGGAGCCTGGATAGCAAGATTTTAACTATTTGCGCAAGCCGCTGAAAACCGTTTTTCAAACAGTTTGGAAATAATTATTAACAAATCTTGTTTGTCTTGTGCTAAGACTGATTGAAATTAATGAAATGCCTAGCCTAATACTTCAGATGCAAGAGGATGGGCAGGTGGTCGCTGAAACCTCCCTGGTAAGTGGCGCCGTTATATGTTCTGAATGGTCTGGTGCCATTGAAATTCTGATCGTCTTCAATCAAAAAAGGCGCCCTGAAAATCTCAGCCCTTTTATCTGATAACCTTAACCCTGATTGACGCTTCAGCAATGCGGAGGAAACGATGAACTGATCAATTATACTCCACTCTTCACGGAATTTATGCGATCCTACATCCCATTTCCCCATTAATCCATACATGAGATTAAACAGATAATAATCTTTTGATTCCGGGATTTCGGAGAGTGCTTCCAGGTGAATTGCCACACTTTCATCCGAAGGCTGATCATTGAAATCTCCTGTAATTACAATTAATGCTTCAGGATTGACAGACGCTATGGAATCGGTGACTGCTTTCAGGGTTAATGCAGCATCTTTGCGCCTTGGGATGGTAGCTGCTGCCCCTCCGAATTTTGACGGCCAGTGGTTGACAAAAACATGCAACGTATCACCATTCGGAGTAAGCCCCTTGACGTAAAGAATATTTCGTGTGGTGGAAACGCTGTCGCCTTCAAATATCACTGGTATGCCTCTGTGATACAACATGGTAAAGCGATCGCGGCGGTACATAAGCCCTACATCAATCCCACGTGAATCAGGTGACTCTACATGAACTATCTGGTAGCCAAAGGGCTCCAAAGGCGTTCGTTTTAATAACTGAATCAGGCAAAAACGATTTTCCAGTTCACACACGCCTACAATCTCAGGGGGGCGCCATCCACCGGCATTTATAATAACCTTGGAAGTATTCTGTAGTTTCCTCTCGAACTTTTTCCAGGTCCACCCGCGCATACCACCGGGCAAATATTCCTCATCGTTCTTCAGGGTGTCGTCAAAAGGATCAAACAGGTTTTCAAGGTTGTAAAACATTATTTTAAACTCCCCGGCCTGGTTATTTTCCTGTTGCGCAGTGCCAGGCAGGTAACCTGATAAGCCTGCCAGAAGAATGAGTCCTTTGATTAGTCCTGAAAACCTCATAATTATATTAATTCTCAACTCCAAACCTACAAATATTAATGTTTGATTTCACATTTATCCGGCAATTCATTCGATTGTAAATCTTTTTTTACTGTAAATCTATTATTTATAAGCATTCTGAATTAGCCGATTGATAGAGCAGACCTGAATTAGTTTCTAAATTTGAAGATTATTACTTCATTTACTTGAAATTATGGCCAGAGTCGTAAAAAAGAACTATTACCGCCTTTCACTGCAATGGTTGGTGCTGCTTGGAATCGTTTATTTGTTGCTTCGTCCCATTGTAGACAAAGCATATACAGCTGATTTCGAGGCCTATTGTCCGTTTGGGGGATTGCAGGCCTTTTCCTCATTTCTGGTTAATAACTCGCTCGCATGCTCGATGACCACTACCCAGATAGCGATGGGACTAGCCCTCATTCTTGGTATTTTTATTTTTAGTAAGTTATTCTGTAGTTAT
>JAAXUD010000123.1 GCA_013336205.1 Lentimicrobium sp.
CCGGTGAGGAAATCATAAAATCGGTACACCCCCACCCTACCATGTCGGAAGCAATTATGGAAGCTGTCGCAGCAGCTTACGATGAAGTGATTCATATTTAATTGCGGATTTCGGATTTTTGATTGCGGATTTCAATAATCTTACTTCCTACTTCTTAACTCATGAAGTATGAAGCTTGTTGACAATAACTAATAATTAGATTTTATATGGAAATCGTCCCAACTGAAATCCCTGATGTCCTGATCATCAAGCCACAGGTTTTTGCTGATGAGCGTGGATATTTTTTCGAATCCTACAACAAGCAGAAATTCATGAATGCCGGAATTGACGCCAATTTTGTGCAGGACAATGAAAGCAAATCGATGAAAGGAGTGCTGCGCGGACTGCATTTCCAGAAGCCACCTTTTGCCCAGGGCAAGCTGGTGAGGGTAATGCGGGGTGCGGTGCTTGATGTTGCGGTTGACCTGCGCCACGGTTCACCCTGGTATGGAAAATGGGCGGCCATCGAATTAACCGAACATAACAAATGGATGTACTGGATTCCACCCGGATTTGCACATGGTTTTCTTACACTGGAAGACAATACCGTATTCTTTTATAAATGCACCAACATTTACAACAAAGAATCAGAAGGCAGTGTACGCTGGGACGACCCGGACCTGAATATTCAATGGGGCAATAACAACCCTATACTTTCTGCCAAAGATATTGTCGCACCATTGTTTAAGGAACTGGGACTCGTTTTTTAAAAGTCTGATTAATAAATATTTATAAAAAAAGACCGGCATCTCCCAAAGATTGCCGGTCTTTTAGCAAACTAAAACCAATTCCACTACGTTTATCGCAAAGAAATATAAAATCGGATTCTAAAAAAGGAAGCTCAATATGATCAGAAAAAAATCAATATATATTCTTTCAGCTGTTTCTGTGCTGTCTGTTTTAACAGTATTTCTTTGTTTTACTGACAACAGCCAGGACACCGACAAGCAATACCGTGAAGAATTTGAGGCACACAACCGGGCTTACGCGGTAATTATTCCTGAAAAGCTTGATTTTGCAGGAGAAGAAACGCCGGTTGATGTGTATTACTGCCGTGAAGCACTTGATCGTGAGTTACTGGTAAATACCTACTGGCATTCCAACACGATGCTGTTGCTGAAACGCGCAGCCCGCTATTTCCCGGTAATTGAGCCTATCCTGAAAAAGAACAATGTGCCGGACGACTTCAAGTACCTTGCGCTGATTGAAAGCGGGCTGGCCAACGTGGTGTCGCCTTCCAATGCGAGCGGGTTCTGGCAATTTCTTGATAAAACAGGCAGGCAATATGGGCTTGAAGTTACCGAGCAGGTTGACGAAAGGTACCATGTAGTAAAATCGACAGAAGCAGCCTGTAAATACCTGAAAGCCGCTCATTCACAATACAAAAACTGGACATTGGCTGCTGCATCTTACAATGCCGGACAGGGAAGAATAAGCCGCGAATGGGAACGACAGAAAACCACAGACTTTTACGACCTTTATCTGAATGCGGAAACATCAAGGTACATTTACAGAATACTGGCGTTAAAGCTGATTTATGAGAATCCCGCAGCTTACGGTTTTTACCTGCGTAACAAAGATCTTTATCCGCCAATTGAAACCTATTCTGTTTCTGTTGACACCAGTATCCCGGATCTGATTAACTTTGCAGCCCAAAATAAAGTAAATTACAGATTACTGAAAGAGTTTAATCCCTGGCTCAGAACCGATAATTTAAAGGTTGTACCGGGAAAGTCTTACACCATTGACCTTCCGGATAAAAACTCCATTCATTACAGTAATTTGCTGAAGCAGGTTAAAGACCCGGAAGCCATCAGGGGATTACCGGCAACTACCGGAACTGAGGTTGGAAAATGAAAGAAGGAGTAATGAAACCCACATTAATTGCATAAGCAAATACTTATGTAATTAATTTTCAAACATGTGGATTCTATCCGACTTTTAAAATCAAAATTATTTACGGATGAATTAATGGAAATAATAACAGCAGCAGAAACCGACTCCGGAAAGACGAATATTGCGGAAGTCACCGGTGAAAAACTTGAAATTTTCGGAGCGCGGGTCCACAATCTTCAGAATATAGACCTGATTATACCACGCAACAAACTGGTTGTTATTACCGGTTTGAGCGGCAGTGGCAAATCATCACTGGCATTCGACACTATTTATGCCGAAGGTCAGCGAAGGTATATGGAAACTTTTTCGGCCTACGCGCGACAGTTTATCGGAAACCTCGAAAGGCCAGATGTTGACGAAATCAACGGCCTCAGCCCGGTTATTTCGATTGAGCAGAAATCCACGTCGCGCAATCCCAGGTCTACAGTTGGCACGATTACCGAGATTTATGATTTTATGCGTTTGCTTTTTGCGCGGGCATCAGTAGCCGTTTCGCCGGTAACAGGCCAGCCGCTGGTAAAGTACACAGAGCAGAAAATAGTTGAACTGATTCACGAATTGTTCAACCACAAGGATATACTGATACTTTCACCACTGGTAAAAGGACGCAAGGGCCATTACCGGGAACTGTTCGAGCAGTTGCGCAAACAGGGCTTCCTCAAAGTCAGAATTGACGGGGAACTGCGCGAGATCAGTTTCGGACTGCAACTAGACCGCTACAAAACCCACGACATCGAGTTGGTGGTCGATAAGCTTACTGTAAGTGCCAAATCGGAGCAACGAATACTGGCCTCCTCACAAACAGCGCTCAGGCATGGCAAAGGCACTATAATGATTACTGACATAGCCGCTGGTGAAAGCCGTTATCTCAGTAAAAAACTGATGGACCCGGCAACCGGGGCAGCTTTCGATGAACCTGAGCCAAATTCATTTTCCTACAATTCACCTTACGGAGCCTGTCCGCATTGCAATGGCCTGGGAACCGTAACCGAAATTGATCTGAAAAAGATATTACCCGATCCTTCAAAAAGCATCAGGAAAGGAGGCATTGCGCCCCTGGGAGAAGCTAAAACCACCTGGATTTTCAGGCAGATTGAGGCCCTTGGCGTAAAATATGGCTTTACACTCGACAGCCCGATCACTGAAATCCCGGAAGTGGCGATCAATGCCATTCTCTATGGTTCAGATGAGGTATTAAAAGTCAAAAATGAGTACCTGGGGGTCACCTCATCGTATTCACTCAATTTTGAAGGACTGGTAAATTACATCAGTACACAGGCGGTAGAAAGCGGGGCTAACGGCGTGCGAAAATGGGCCAACAGTTTTATGAATTACAGCACCTGCCCCGAATGTAAAGGGAGTCGGCTTAAAGCCGAATCGCTCAATTTTAAAATTGGTGACCTTACCATTGCTGAATTATCTGAGATGGAACTGGGGCAATTGAACGAATGGTTTTTGCGTGATGACTTGTTCCCCGAGGAAAGAAGAAAAATAATAGCACACGAGATCATCCGGGAAATCCGCAACCGTATTGGATTTTTGCTGGATGTCGGACTCGATTACCTGACGCTTTACCGTCCGGCTGGAAGTCTGTCGGGAGGTGAAGCGCAGCGAATCAGACTGGCTACGCAAATCGGGTCGCAATTGGTGGGGGTTCTTTACATCCTTGATGAACCAAGCATCGGACTTCACCAGCGCGACAACCAGCGTTTGATCAAAGCCTTGCAGGACCTGCGCGATATCGGAAATTCCGTGATTGTCGTGGAACATGACAAGGATATGATTCTTGCAGCGGATTTTGTTGTTGACATAGGACCCGGCGCCGGGAAACACGGCGGCAGGATTGTAGCCACCGGTACGCCCGCCCACATGCATGACTGCAATTCCATTACCTGCGAATACCTGAACGGGAAACGCAGAATTGAAATTCCGGCTGTAAGGCGCAAAGGCAACGGCCTCAACCTGTTACTAACCGGAGCATCGGGAAACAACCTGCTCAATGTAAGCATGAAACTCCCGCTGGGTAAGTTTATCTGCATTACCGGAGTCTCAGGAAGTGGCAAATCAACCCTGATCAATGAAACGCTGTACCCTATTCTGAGTCAGCATTTCTATCGTTCCGACCGCAAGCCGCTGGCCTATAAAACCATCACAGGACTTGAGCATCTGGATAAAGTTATAGAAATAGATCAATCGCCGATTGGCCGCACTCCGAGGTCGAATCCGGCAACCTATACCGGCGTTTTTGACGATATCAGGAAACTGTACGCTGTTTTACCGGAATCAAAAATCAGGGGTTACCAGGCCGGCAGGTTTTCCTTTAACGTTAAAGGAGGCCGCTGCGAAACCTGCAAAGGAGCCGGAGTAAGGGTTATTGAAATGAATTTCCTGCCCGACGTTCATGTGCCCTGCGAAACATGCAACAGCAAACGTTACAACCGCGAAACGCTTGAAGTCCGCTTCAAAGGAAAATCCATCAATGATATCCTGAACCTGACCATTGATCAGGCAGTTGAATTTTTCGAGAATATTCCTTCTATTCTGCAAAAAATCAGAACATTAAAAGAAGTTGGGCTGGGTTACATTACGCTTGGTCAACAATCTACCACCCTTTCGGGAGGCGAAGCCCAGCGCGTGAAACTAGCCACCGAATTATCGAAAAAAGATACCGGAAAAACCTTGTATATCCTTGATGAACCAACTACGGGTCTTCATTTTGAAGATGTAAATGTTTTATTAGGCGTTTTGAATCGCCTGGTCGACAAAGGAAATACAGTATTGGTCATTGAGCATAACCTTGAAGTTATAAAAGTAGCCGACCACATAATAGATCTTGGACCCGGGGGAGGTAAGCGGGGTGGCCTGATAACAGGCGAAGGAACGCCGGAAGCTATAGCAGCAATTCCATCAAATCTGACCGGACAATTTCTTAAAAGTGAATTTTCAATGTAATCCAATATTAAATATTTTTTGATTTATTATACAACTAATAAAGATTTATTAGTATATTTACACCCTCAATTTTAAGGGATTCTTATTCGATTTACTGATATTTAACTATGCATTCTGACGATCTAAACGAAGAAGACAGGATAAGGGAAGCTATTACGCCTAAAAGCTGGAATGAAATAATGACCAGCGATTCCTGGGAAGTTTTTAAAATAATGTCAGAATTTGTTGAAGGTTTTGAAAAACTGGGAAGAATCGGGCCTTGTGTGACTATTTTTGGTTCTGCCCGTACGCCTGCCAACCACCGTTACTATAAACTGGCAGAGGAAATAGCTTACATGCTTACTAAAAAAGGCTTTGGTGTTATTTCAGGAGGAGGCCCGGGAATTATGGAAGCTGCTAATAAAGGTGCTCATTTTGGAGGCGGCAAATCGGTAGGCTTAAACATTGACTTACCCTTTGAACAAAACCACAATCCCTTTATTGACCCTGATAAACTAATGAATTTCGACTTCTTTTTTGTTCGCAAGGTCATGTTTATGAGGTATGCGCAGGGTTATATCGTTTTACCAGGCGGATTTGGCACTCTTGATGAAATGTTTGAAGCAATCACACTTATTCAGACCCATAAATCAGTCAGGTTTCCGATTGTGATGGTTTCAAAAGATTATTGGCAGGGGCTCATAACCTGGATAAAGGAAAAAATGCTTATTGAGAAAAATATTAATGCGGCAGATCTGGATATTTTTTCCGTTGTCGACACTGCTGAAGAAGCCGTGAATACAATTGAAGAATACTATAATAAATACGCTTTAAAACCAAATTTTTAAGATCTGCCGGGAATCAGGTCTTTGTGTTATTAACATTAAATCAAAACAAAATGACATCTTTAAAATTAATTCAGTTAAACTTCGAAACAGGTGGTTACAACCTGTTGGCAAGGGTTATCATCAACGATAAACCTGCACTGCTATTGATTGACACAAGTGCTCCGAAGACTGTACTTGATACCGATCATCTGCAAAAGTTCGTCAGTCAGACTGAACTTAAACGCAGTTCACGTAAAAACTTATTACCGGGATCAACAAGTGTATACAGCTATGTAGCTAACATCGAGAAATTTGAAATTGGCTCTGTTGTCATAGAAAATTACAAAGCCTCCTCATTGGACCTCGGTGCTATAAACCGTTCATTCAGGGGCATGGGAAATCCCCAGATTGATGGATTATTGGGTTGCGATTTACTTCACCATTGCAAAGCAACCATCAACTTCGAAAAAAGGGTACTTGAACTCGGCAACCTGGTTGAGCCAAGCGATCCTCCTGTAAACGCTATTATCGAATAATAACGATTTTACTTCTTAAAACAAGCCAGGGATTATTCAGATTTCTGGCTTCTGTTATAAATATTCCGGAATAAGATTCAGCGAGTTGAACTTCATATTCGCCTGGCGCTTGTACCGGAATACTTTTTATCAGCTGACCTTCCAGTGTGTATAAATTCAGCTGCCAGCTACCAGGTCTGTTGATCCTGATTTTGATTGTTCCATTTGATGGATTCGGTGAAATTATGAAACTGTTATTATCAGGCTTTAAATCCTCAAATCCAGCCGGACCCGGAGGTGTGCCCCTGAACAAGGTAATTCCTCCGCTATAATTACCAATTGCCAATTCGGGATAACCGTCATTATTAAGATCGGCCATGGCCGGTGCTGTGCGTATACCCTCTGAAATGTACATAAAATGAGGGTCACTCAATTCAAAATCCTGATTTTCATTGCTGGTTATATTTTTATAATATTTGATCAGCCCCGATTCAGAGCCTGCAAACAGCCGCAATTGATCTCCATTTGATTTAATAAAACATGGAACACTGTGTCCGGTGTAGGAAACAGCCGGGTCGGTTACATTTACCCCGCCAAAAAAATCAGTTACCAATCTATAGGCAGGCTGTTGAGCGGTTCCTGTATTTTCGAAATACGTTAATTTACCATTGATCGATCCCGATACCAGATCCGTTAAACCATCGTCGTTAATATCAACAAAAGCCGGGGTACTAAATCCCTGAACACCAAGATCCTGATACTCCGGAACCGGATCGGCAAAAACCGGCACACTGCCTGGTCCGGCACTATTCGTAAACATCAGGAAATCACCCTCACTGTTACCCACTATCATATCCTGATCTCCATCCGCATCCAGATCATCAAATGCCGGGTAAACACCGATTAAATTTTGTTGAGACAACCGTCCAAAATCATCGTCGGCTAACTCAAAAGATGGAGATTCAGCAGTTCCGTTATTAAGGTAAAGATGAAGTCGTCCGGTATAATAGCACTTTAACTGTCCGAATGTATTGATAATACAGGTATCAAACAATCCGTAATTACCCGCCACAAGGTCGGTAAGTCCATCGCCATTAACATCTGTAAAAACAGGATATGCACCCAACCCAAGATCAATCATACCCTCCTGCAAAAACGACTTTGTAGCAAGGATGCAATCCGACAAGCCTGCCCCTGAGTTACAGCCATTGTATAACCAAACACTTTCAATGCCTTCTGATTTAACCAG
>JAAXUD010000597.1 GCA_013336205.1 Lentimicrobium sp.
GCAAACTTTCAGATCAATTAAACGGATAACCCTCCTCAATCCCTGATTAAATTAGGCTGTCTTCCATCCGGAGCAGCCTTTTTCTGTTATATCAATAGTCCGTTAATATTATGTCTCACGCAAACCTGCCCGACGGCAGGCGGGGACGCAAAGAATTGATTATGAGCGATATGCGAATTTAAAGTGCATAAATCTAATTTCTTGAAAATCAATCGTTTAAAAATTATTAACGGAGTATTGTTATATTACACTCTGGAATTAAAAATTAAAAAAATCAGGAAATCTTTTTATTGAATCCCTGATTTTTAAAATTAGATTATTCCCAATCTACATTTTTTCAGGGACTTCAATACCCAGCAACTGCATTCCGTTTTTAAGAACAGAAGAAGTGAGCATAGAAAGCGCAAGCCTGAGTGAGCGGCTGTCAGGATTCTCTTCCTTGAGAATTGAAAGCTCATGGTAGAACTGGTTAAACTCTCGGGCCACTTCAAAAAGATAATTTGCAACAACCGAAGGGCTAAGCTCTGCTGCGGCCTGTTCTACTGCCTGTGGAAACTGGTAAAGTAGAATCAACAAATCCGTTTCTTTTGCCAACAGGCTTGCTGATCCATTAAAGGAAATTTCATTTCCTGCTTTGCGCAATACCGATTTAATGCGGGCATGCGTATATTGGATAAACGGGCCCGTATTGCCATTAAAATCAATACTTTCGCGGGGATTGAACAACATGTTCTTTTTCGGATCAACCTTCAGCATGAAATACTTAAGGGCACCTAAACCTACCATTCGGTAGAGAGCCTCTGCTTCGCTGCTGTTAAAGTCCTCAATTTTACCAAGTTCTTCGGTCATAGCCCGTGCAGTGGCAATCATCTCATCCATCAGGTCATCGGCATCCACCACGGTTCCTTCGCGCGATTTCATCTTTCCCTCGGGTAATTCGACCATGCCATAGGAAAGATGGTAAATACTATCAGCCCAGGGACGGCCCATTTTTTTCATGATGAGCTTCAACACATCAAAGTGATAATTCTGCTCATTGCCAACTACATAAATCAATTGTTCAGGATTGTAATCGTCGGCACGCAGCTGGGCTGTGCCAAGATCCTGGGTCATATAGACTGAAGTTCCATCGCTGCGCAACAGCAATTTCTCATCCAATCCATCGGCAGAAAGATCGATCCAGACAGAACCATCCTCTTTACGTGAAAGTACACCCTTTTCAAGGCCCTCCTCTACTATTTTTTTCCCTAAAAGATAGGTTTGTGACTCATAGTAAATCTTATCAAAATCAACACCGAGTCGTTTGTAGGTAACATCAAATCCTTCGTAAACCCAGCCATTCATGGTATTCCAGAGTTGCAGGGTTTCTTCCTCCCTGGCCTCCCATTTCAGCAGCATTTCGCGGGCCTGCATCATCATGGTTGATTCCGAACCCGCCTGTTCTTCAGTCAGGCCACTGGCAATCTTTTCAGATAATTCCTCTTTATATTTACGATCGAACAACACATAATAGTCGCCAACCAGCTTATCCCCTTTTTTACCGGATGATTGCGGAGTTTCTCCCTTACCATAAAGTTTCCAGGCCAGCATTGATTTGCAGATGTGAATACCCCGGTCGTTGACAAGGTTAACTTTAACCACATTCTTGCCGCTTGCCGCCAGTAATCGGGAAACTGAAAATCCCAGCAGGTTGTTGCGGATATGTCCCAGATGCAGTGGTTTATTGGTATTAGGCGAAGAATACTCTACTACAACAGGCTTACCGGAAGTCGTTTTTTTAATTCCGAATGATTGGTCATGCTGATTCCCGCTTAGAAACTGCAACCAGAAATCCTGGCGGATTCTGATGTTGAGGTATCCCTTGACCACGCCAAAACTTTCGGCTTCCGGCATTGATGAAAGTATGGCATTGCCAATCAGCGTCGCAGTCT
Source organism: Lentimicrobium sp. (assembly GCA_013336205.1). Lineage (GTDB taxonomy): Bacteria > Bacteroidota > Bacteroidia > Bacteroidales > Lentimicrobiaceae > Lentimicrobium. Next base: position 1,932 of record JAAXUD010000597.1, read on the forward strand.
CTTCTGGTGATTTTCGTGAAATTTTCAGTAATGGAAATACCACAAGTGAAAGGTCTCCCTGGTTCCGGTATGCAGGGATGGTGCGTTGAACTGCCAGCAATGAGGGTTCAATATCAGTATTGAAAACAAGTTTAACGGCCTCAATGGCATTTTTGGCAAGAATTTTTTCGATCATGATCGTCAGTCAAATAATAAGCCGCAAAATTAAAGTAATTTTCAACAAAAGTCCCTTTGGTCTGAAAAGGCTGATTTCTGTATGCAGATAAATCTGACTTTAAGGCATCTAGAGATTGATTTAACAGTTAATATTGAGGAATAATAAGATACTTTTGATAACATCAGAAATTAGATTGTTATAAAACGTTTCTGTCAGGCATATCGCACTGGGTTTATTCTAAGCCGGGTTGAGCGGTTTGTAAAAGAAAATCGCTCAATTATTCAAAATGATTATGAATAATAGATTACAAAAAAATATATGCTGACAAAACTTTGCCGAGAAACTTAAACCTTTATATTTGCAACGGTTTTTTTGCGGCAGGTTGCCGGTAAAGGTTCTTAAAGCAAACTCCCAGTTTGCCCGGGCCCGTAAAAGAGCTGAAATACGCTAAATGCAGAATTTCACTCAATTAACAATACAAAAACCAATACAATGAAAAAAAATGTAATTATTATCGGAGCCGCCGGAAGGGACTTCCACAATTTCAACACTTATTTTCGCGGAAACGCAAACTACAATGTAGTAGCTTTTACAGCAGCCCAGATTCCTGACATTGATGGCCGTAAATACCCAAAAGAACTTGCCGGTGAAGATTTGTATCCTGCAGGAATCCCTATTTATGCAGAA
>JAAXUD010000598.1 GCA_013336205.1 Lentimicrobium sp.
TTCGGAAATTTTTCGAAAAAAGACGGCCTGATCGACCGTGCACCCGGGCAGGTGGGTATTCTTAATTCTTTTTTTCGCCTTGCTTATTTTATTGGAGCACAAGAGATCGCTTTGCTTTGCTTTAGTAGAACGGTCATTTCTTTACGCTGTTTTTGATGGCGCAAGGGCATAACTTGCCGGGTTTTAAACGCTGTTTTTTCGAAGCCCCGAGTTAGTGGGTTTGTTGTGAGGGTGGTGGTACAAAGGAGAACCAGGAAGGTTTAGGAGCACCCCACCCCCGCATCCACTTCGTTCCTGCAGAAAGAGCGTTGCCAACTCTTTAAAAAAAAAGAACAGCATTATCCCGAAAAAGTATTAAGCAGTCCTTTTTTTTAAAGAGGTGCTCTCTCCCGCTCAAATTCCTACAAAGATCGTCTCGTGAAAATATTTCTTTCATGTGCGGCTCTCCTTAATAATGTTGTAAATTAGTCAGGACTATCTAAAAATCCAATTATGAAAATCACCTTCCTGATCAGTTTCGTTTTAGCCGCTTTGCTGGTTAAAGGTCAGACGATTATGGAATTTACAAATCAGCTTTACATCATTGATAATGCCGGAAATATTGATTCGGTATTGTTTGGCAACGACTCTCTGGCTACTCTCGGGCTTGATGCAGGATTAAATGAGCAAAATATAATAGATATACCCTGGGATTCGCCCGAAATAAGATCGATTCACAGAACATCCGATTCTGCTGACTGTCCGGTTAACTATTGGGGAATGGGTTATATTTTTGAGGCAAACATTGATCTTAAAAAAGACATCAGGAAAAGTGACATTTTTCTTGATTCAAGCATTTTCTTTATTTTCAAAATTCAGGCTACTCATTATCCTGTTGAAGTTTTCTCCGACTTTAGCGAAATGTTTATGTATAGCCCCTATAATAGCTGGACCATTATTTTAAAACACCCGTATGAATGCCATTATGATGATGTTGCCGAATGCACACCGGAATATCAGTATCTTTTTACGATAACCGATTCAACAGAAAGGTATATAACAGTCAGGCTTGACTTTGAAACCGGGTTGGACGACAATCCGGCAAATGAAGATAAGCTGCTTTTGAAGAATCCGGTAAGCGATATATTAATGCTGGATTATGAAGGACGTATTCAAATTTTTGAAGTTAACGGCCGACTTGTTCTTGAGCGTTTTATAAATAGAAATGAGCAAATACAAATTGGACATTTCAGGCCAGGCTGCTATTTAATAAAGACTTCCAATAGTACAATCAAGATGATTAAAGAATAGTAAAGCATGGGAAAGCCATGATTCACGCAGGGAGATGTTTTACTTTAAATGTAAATCCTGAGTCTGATCTGAAATCTATTTATTTGACACAAAAGCACTATCCCGATAGCTATCGGGACACCAAAATTCACCAATTCTAATATAATAATACACTGTTGTCTGGAAAAAATTGGAAAAAGATTTGACACTGGTGATTAAGAATTTAACCCAACCGTTGAAATTCAGAACAATCCAGGCACTACATCCCATAAAATGAAACTGAAACAATTAAGGATGCGAAAATATATTTTAAGTCTTTTGCTACTTATATCCGGGATTTCAGGTATAGCACAGGATAGCCTGAGATTTGAGTTTATGCATCATTACGATATGCACAAAAACATGCCCGATGCAGGTTATAAAACCATTTCATGGAATAATGGCCTGCTTACCCTGGGTGCCTGCAATTCAATCGATAACAAAGGCGGGATTTGCTTGTCATTTATTGATACTACCGGGTTTCTGGTATGGAAGAAGGTTTATTTCCATGATGAAGCAGATATTCTTCAGGGCAATTACATTCTGGCATTCAACAACTCCTCATTTTATGTTACCGGCATTACATACAAGCAGGAAACTGAGGAATTTGATGCTTTTTTTGCCAAATTTGACTCACAGGGTGATTCGCTGTTCTTTCGCCATTACCCGGAAACCGGGGTGACTTATCCCCTTGGATTTTATCATACAGGCGTTGATACCTTGCTGATTCTCAATGGCTGTAAGGATAATATTGACGATCTCTATAACCTTTATGCAATCTGGGAGATGGATACCCTCGGCAATTATCAGGCAGTTTACGAAAGTCCGCTGACCATGAAATTCGCTGATCAGCTATTCAGGAAAAATAGCAGGTTTTATGTGGGTGGTACCGAAAGAACAAGTCCCTCAGGCAATTACCATGTGAAGGTTTTTATTGATGTATTTGATTCTACTTTTAATCCAATCGCCAACTGGCATCCCAGCAACACAATGAATGAATATTTTAAGGAACTATTCATCTGGAATAACAAACTATACCTTGCCTCTGATGTATCGGATTACAATCCACCAAACCCCAACCAGTTCTTAAGGTTCAGAATAGGGCATTATGATGATGGGCATTACTATAGTTCAACTACTTTCGGGCCGTTTTCGTTTACTATTTACTGGAGCAATGTTATTGCCGCCGATGAAAAATCATTGGTAGTAACAAACTGGACAGATGGATTAAGTAATTTCTATTTTCTGGACACCCTGCTGCGCACCATTACCACTTCTCCATTCAATTATTATCCGGGTGTGAACCAGGGAAATGGAGATATATGCCTTATGCCTGACAAAAAAATTGGTGGAACAGGTACAATCTACTACCAGACTACCGGTTCAAACACACAGGATCATTTCGCCTTTCTGTCAGAAAATGTTGTCACCTTTCTTTCGCTGGTTACGGGTGTGCATGAAAT
>JAAXUD010000124.1 GCA_013336205.1 Lentimicrobium sp.
AAAAGCGCATCGTAAATTAAAGGAATTTCCTTCAATTCATCGGGTGAGGAATATGATCCTTTCTTGATGCGGTTATCGACAATTGCCTTGGCCACATAATAATCTATGTAAGGATGTTGCCTTAACTGAGTAACAGACAACTTATTAACGTCAATCCCTGTTATTACAGTTGCATCCGTGAAAACGCCACTTTTAATCATTTCATAGCGGGCACTGTCAATTCCCGTTACCTCCCGAAGCTGCTCCACAGAAGCATACCCGCCGAGTTTTTCACGGTATTTGATTATCCTCCTGGCCGTTGCCGGACCAATGCCATATACCTTCACCAACTCTGCGGAGTCGGCACTATTCAGCTCAGCCTGATATTTAACCGGCTTATTCCCGGAAGCATAGGATGCCTTTTTTTTAGTGTTGGGATTAGAATTCTGATTCTCCTTCTTTTCTTCAATCCGGAGAAAGGGTTCAAGGGTTTTATAGATTTCGGCGGTAATAATAAAGAGCTTTTTCAGGTCTTCATTTTTTCGAAAGCTACCTCCTTTTTCCCGGTATTTAACAACGCCTGCAGCCTGCTTTTCAGAGAATCCAAGTTTCTGCCACCCTGCTGCATCAAGGGTATTGGGATCAAACTCAAATGGCATAATTGTCTGTCTTACAATTTCCCGGTCGGGATTGGTAAAGTCAAAACCACTGCGCGTTGTGGCAGCCTGAGCCTCCTCCTGTTTCAGAAAATCAGCGATTTCTTTATCAAACATGGAGTCCTTTACCACCACTGGCTTGCGGAAACGATTGTAAACGGAGGGCAATAATACCAGCAAAATAATGAGGGTGATAACTGTAATAATAGCTATCCTTTCTGCTTTACCAAATGAAAAATATTCAATCAGCTGATTTTTCAATCTTATAATATATTGGTTTACAACAGTATTGAATAAATGCGATATTTTAAATCAATACTCCGGTAATTTTAAGAATCACGCGATGACGCAAAGACGCAATGAATTGATTACGAATGATTTAAAATTTCAAAATGAATTTACATAATGCATTGATAATCATTGTTTTAATTTTTTTTTAACGGAGTATTGTTAAATAAAAGTAGTTCGTTAAACTTCATTTCACCCATGTCTGCATGTTGCAAACAGGCTGACAGAGACGTCAGGACACAGTAATTTGATTTATTTAACTTAACGTCTGATAGAATTTATATTTAACAAATTGACAATTAGATATTTACAAATTATCAAGCATTATTAGAAACAAAAGTATTCAGTGCTGATCCTGCTCAAACTATAAATGTTTTCTTTGCCGGATGCTGTTATTCTACTATTCAGGTATTATACTTAATTCAGATTTACAGATAATTTATTCATCACAGAAACTAAGGATAATATAATTCCTGTTTCAGGTCTGAGCGATAAAAGCATTGCAGGCTATTCTATAATGCGATTAAGATTATTCATTATAACAACAAAAATAATACAAATGGACAAAGAGAAGGTTATCTTTCTTCCTCATCATTTTCACTGTATGAATCAGGTTCTGGCTTTGGCTTAATAGTTAACACCTTATAAAAGAACCAGATGGTCAATGCGGTCACTATTAATTCAACCACAACCATTGTAATGAAAGCGCTGGTATTCATAATTAAACCCTCCCTTTATTTGTACGATTACGCCATGCAATAAAAACCAGTAATGAAATTAACAGGAATACAGTCAGCAATAGTAAACGGGCCATATCAAGATAGAATACACGATTGACCACATTTCCGGCATAAACCACCTGCCCTGTTTCTACAAGGTCACCCTTTTCGATCAACAATTGATGTTTTGAAGGATTATATTTATAGCTTTTGCTGATTACTTTACCTGAATTGTCAACGGCAGTGGTGCTGAAATAATGTTTTTTATTGGGGGCAACATAAATGGAATCGACAATACCTGGGCTTTCGGCTAAGAATGAGCGTGAAAACCATTGGTTGTTAGGGCCTGCTCCCTTGTGCTGCAACTGGCCCAGGATGCTTTCGTTGTGAAGCTGCCATCCACGGATGTTGATGCGCGACCAATCGTCGTTAACAGGCCTGAGAAGCGCCCCTGTAAACACCAATATCAGCATTACCGGTGTTATGTATTTAATAATAAACCGGTAAACCAGGGGAACCTGTATATCAGCGCCATCGGTGATTTCCTTCCAGCCCTTTTTCAATCCGAAAACCCAGGCGAAAAGTATGGATTCGAGCAAGGCAAATACGACCAGGGAAACCGTGCCGGCCCAATAATCATATTCATCGAAAACACCCTCGGTGAAGAAGAAGATAGTAGGCAAGCCAAGTAATAGTATCACAATTCCAAACGCGATGGCAGATTTACGTCTCGACCAGTTAAACTCATCCATCATAAAGCCCATTCCGGGGGTACCCATTGCCAGCGATGAGGTGATTCCGGCAAAGAATAACAAGCCAAAGAATGCTACCCCGGCCACTGCCGAAAGAATCGGCCCCCACTGTTCGAAAAGGAAAGGCATGGTGCGAAAACCAAGACCGAGGCCGCCGATACCGGTAAGTTCAACTACCCGGTCGATACCCAGGTAGCCAATGGCAATCGGGATAATCACCGCGCTTCCAAGCACTATCTCCACGAACTCGTTCATCCAGCCTGCTGACATCGAATTAAGTGCAATATCATCGCTCTTTTTAAGGTAGGAAGCATAACACTGAATAGAACCCATACCTACACTCAGGGTAAAGAAAATCTGTCCGGCGGCCGCCAGCCATACTTTGGGATTGGCCAGAGAGGTATAATCGGGGGTCCAGAGGAAATTAAGTCCTAAAGTGCCGTCAAACAGGGCTCCGTGGGTACCTGCTTTCAGTGTAATTCCCTTTACAGCCAGAAAAATCCCGAACACAATCAACAAAGGAACGCCAATCTTTGCCACTTTTTCAATACCGCCACTGATTCCACGACTTAATATCCATGTATTCAGAGCAATGCAAAGCACAAAAAAGACCAATGCTTCATAAGGAATGCCGGTTGTAGAGGTTGAAAGATCAAGGTAATCAGAGAAAAAAGCGGCAACCGCCGTCTGGTCTAATCCATCAAACGAACCTATCACCGAATGTATGATGTAGGACATGGTCCAGCTTTCGATGTAGCAGTAATATGCAGCGATAGCAATATTTGAAAATATTCCGAATACGCCCACGTATTTCCATATCCAACGCTTATCCATTGACTGCAGGATAAATGGCGTGGAATGATGTCCGAATTTACCCCCAAACCGACCTGAAGACCATTCAATAAACAAGAGCGGGATGCCCATCAGCAGAAATGAAACCAGGTAAGGAATGATAAAGGCGCCGCCGCCGTTCTGCACAGCCTGCACAGGAAATCTCAGAAAATTGCCAAATCCCACCGCATTGCCAGCCATTGCCAGAACCAGGCCTACCCTCGATCCCCATGATTCAGTATTTGATGTCATAAAATCTATCTTGTATTAGTGCTTACCAGTATTTTCAATCATTAATTGATGGGGCAATCTGCAAACAGAAATAAATAACTTAAAATTTATCAAAGTTGATCCAGGAAGTGTTTCAGTTGTTTTCCTATATGCAATATTATGAAAAAAAAGCCTAAAGAAAGGCCTGTTGACCGGGATTTCTGAGTAAAAGATTACCAATCCGGCAATCGAGGCATCTGAATTTATCACAATAGTCTGATTTCAAACCGATAAGCGCCTGAGAATTAAATGAAGTAGTCGTATCCATACCGGCAGTCTTCCACTGTCGGGTGATATTATTTGATTCGCCTGGTATCTGCATATAATAGCCCAGGGCGCGGTTGCACAATTCATCGTCGGCTATCGCCCTTCCATAAACAAACATAAATGGCAGCACCGCATTGATAACCAGCAAAACCGCTGAAGAGTGGCCAAGATTCTTGCGTTCGTTGGCAGATTCTTTATTGAAATGATAATGGGTATCCCAAAAGCCTGAAGCGGCTGTATCAAAAACGCCAATCAGGTCGCGGGCATTGCTGCATTCCAGCACCCTCGACAATAAATTAACCTGACCTGCCAGCAATGAAGCAAACTGAGCCAGCCTGACTGTGGGAAAGTTAACAGGCCGCATACGCATAAACCGCCAGAGGTGCGGGGAGATTGGAACCAGGTTGTATTTTTTCCTGAGAAAGGAATACTCAGCAAATAATTGCTGCGGCCAGGGATCAGTCAGGTACTGATCAAGCAGGCCTGCCTGACCAAAAATCAAAGCCTCCAACTGCATAGGATTATCGAGATGTTTCGCCAGCACCTTAAAAGGCAGTGACCTTGCCATCATCTCAAAAGGAAGTGCATTGAGGTTAAATCCGAAACTCCGGGCAAGCATCAGGTAAAAAACACCTTCCCAATCATTCCCGGTCAATGTTAAAAAGTCCTGGATGTATTCAGATTTGCGCTCAAGCCGCTCAATCAGCATCCGTTCGAGCCAGAGGCTGACCTCTTCCTTATCAACCGATCCGATCTGGTGGATGCAGGGCACCCAGTTTTTACTGGTAATAAATGATTTGTAGGCATCATAAATCCTGTAGTCAATATTCTCCCTGATTTCTGCCACTGGCATGGTTCCAATCTCTTGTTTCATATCGTGGTTAAGCACCACATGCAGAATTACGCTGTCGTAAACAGGGTTGTTCTGGTGACCATGTCTGATCCAGTCAGAAGAATTAATGTGAATCTCAACATTACCGGCCCAGAGTGTTTCGCCAATCCTGAGCCGGGCATTACTGAAGTCAGGGCCTTCGTTGTGATTGTGAATGCCCGGGGATATTATGTCGATCGGTTCGCCGTAAGTGGTTGAAAGGGAAGAGGCAAATAACCGGTACTTCCAGAGATAATGCAGAAAATCTTCGCTCACTTTAGAAATTTTTATTAAAATTAGGTAAAAATGTGAATTAATCAATAAAATGATTATATTTGAACAGAAATGACCTGAAACAGACTGGCGGGCTGTTTGGAAATTTCAAACTTTAACTTATATTTGCCGCCATTAACAAGGATTTCATGGAAAGTGCCGAAACACTGATTGCTGGAATTGAATACAAGGTGCGTAAGCTGATCGGGCAAACCGGAATACTTCAGGAAGAGAATAGTCGACTCAGCAATGAAGTAAATTTACTGAAATCTGAAATTGGAATGCTTGAAGCCAGGGTTTCTGAACTTCAGGAAAAACAAAAAATATTAAAACTGGCGAAATCGCTAAACAAGGAAGAAAAAAGGACGGAAGTCAAATTGAAAATTAATGAACTTGTGCGGGAAATTGACCATTGCATTGGACTCTTAAATAAATAATAAACTGTGAATCAACCTAATGGATGAATTATCGATAAACGTGGTGATTGCAGACAGGACTTATAAGCTCACGATAGAAAGAAGTGAGGAAGAGACTGTCAGGGCAGCAGCCAAAGCCATCGATGAACAAATGAAAAGCTATGGAAACCACTTTCAATATAAAGACAAACAGGATTTGTTGGCGATGGTGGCCTTGCAGTTTTCGACTAATGCCATAGACCTGGGAAACCAGATAAAATTCTCTGAAAAAGGGTTACTTTTGAAACTTGAGGAGATAAATGGATTGTTAGCAGTTTCATTGGAAAAATAAGAGTTCAATATAAGTTCTTTGAAAAACATCAAAATATTCCGCATTGATTCTAATAAGTTTGTAAACTCAACATTTTCAACTTTGGGACAAAGCTCAGATTTGGTCATAGAACAGGCCTTACCCCGGTTTCGGCCGGGACTCTCTCAGGAGGGCATTGGAAGTTCGAAGTCCCTGGCAGTCTCATTTATGTAGTTTTGGGGTTTACCAAAACTCCGGATCAATGCGGTTTTTTTTGTCCTCTTCTTCCTCCATTCACCATATCTCAAACTAATTTATTCACAATGGAGACAATCTTAATACTAATTGCAGCCCTGTCAGGCCTTGTAGCCGGAGGGTTGGTAACCAGCACACTACTCAGAAAAGCTGTCGAAAAAAAGAGTGAAAATGTATTGAAAGACGCCGAAGAAAAAGGCGAAATGATCAAAAGGGATAAAATCCTACAGGCCAAAGAGAAGTTTCTTCAACTGAAAGCCGATCATGAAAATCAACTACAGGAAAAAAACAAGGAATTATTAAAAAACGAAAACAGGATTAAACAAAAAGAAGCAGTAATCTCCCAAAAAATCGAAGAATTACAAAGGAAACAGAAAGAAACTTCGACAATAAAAGACAACCTTACCGCTCAGCTTGAAATACTTAACAAAAAGCAGGCAGAAATTGATAAAGCCACCAAACAGCAGGTAGAGCAACTCGAAACCATTTCGGGCATGTCGGCCAATGAAGCCAAATCCTTGTTGATTGAAACCCTGAAAGATGAAGCCAAGTCCGAAGCTATGATCCATGTGAAGGACATAGTGGAAGAAGCCAAGTTAACAGCCAACAACGAAGCCAAGAAAATCGTTATTGAAACCATTCAGCGCACTGCAGCTGAACATGCCATTGAAAACAGCGTTTCTGTTTTCAACATTGAAAGTGAAGAAATCAAAGGCCGCATTATAGGTCGTGAAGGCCGCAATATCCGCACCCTGGAAGCACTTACCGGTGTTGAAATTATCATCGACGACTCACCTGAAGCCATTATTCTTTCAGGCTTCGATCCCGTAAGACGCGAAATCGCCCGCCTGTCGCTCCACAAACTGGTTACCGATGGCCGTATTCACCCGGCCCGCATTGAAGAGGTGGTTGCCAAGGTGAAAAAACAAATTGAACAGGAGATCATCGAGACCGGCAAGCGAACCACCATCGACCTTGGTATTCACGGATTACATCCGGAACTGATCAGGATGATCGGTAAAATGAAATACCGCTCTTCCTATGGCCAGAACCTTCTGCAGCATTCGAAAGAAGTTGCTAACCTCTGCGCCACTATGGCTGCCGAACTTGGCCTGAGCCCCAAAAAAGCAAAACGTGCCGGATTACTTCACGATATTGGCAAGGTGCCCGACAACGAACCTGAATTGCCACACGCAATCCTGGGTATGAAAATTGCCGAACGCTACAAAGAGCCTGCTGACATCTGCAACGCAATTGGCGCGCATCACGATGAGGTTGAAATGGAAAGCCTTATCGCCCCGATTGTGCAGGTTTGTGACGCCATTTCAGGTGCAAGACCCGGTGCCCGCCGCGAAGTGGTGGAAGCCTATATTCAGCGCCTTAACCACCTTGAAGAACTGGCCCTCTCCTACCCCGGCGTTGTAAAAACCTACGCCATTCAGGCAGGCCGCGAACTAAGGGTTATTGTTGGTGCCGACAAGGTTTCTGACGATGATGCCAACAAAATCTCATACGATCTTTCTAAAAAGATTCAGGATGAAATGACTTATCCCGGACAGATTAAGATTACAGTTATCAGG
>JAAXUD010000599.1 GCA_013336205.1 Lentimicrobium sp.
TGCCGCATCGAAACTGACAATACCCGTGGGAAGGTCAATTGTGAACTTATTCAGGTTAACTTCATGCTCAATGCCTTTATCATCGCAATAAGTCCAGCGGTCAAGGGCTACTTTAATCAGGTAAACGTTGAAAAACTGTTGATCGAGGTGACCCGAGATCACTTTTCCACTTTTAACAGATATATCGTATTCTTTTGAGTAACCTCCGGTAAGCAATGCAATGTTTTTCTTCATAGTGTTTTCAATAGTTAAGCTGATTTTCTCCTTTGTAATTATATTGTCTGCCCGTGTAATTTAATCCGATGCGAAATTAATCACAATCTGCCTTTTCAGAAGCCCGTCAATTATTTATATCTTTGCTGACCAGGCAATAAATTGCGAAGGACAAAGTTAATAAATCAGACCGGCCGGACAAGTTAATTCAGGTTAATGGTTAATCAGTTTTGCATGAATTTTATTCAATTTATTCAAACACGCGTTTTTCTAAGGCATTTTATCATTTCGGTGGTATTAAGTGCTGCTATTATTACCCTGGTTTTAAGCACGCTTAAGTGGTACACGCACCATGGCGAGTCAACTGAGGTTCCTGCTTTGCTTGGTCTTACTCCTGAGCAGATTGCCCAGCTTGAAACCATCGATAATTTTGAAGTTATCATCGTTGATTCGGTTTTTGATGCCCGGCAACCTAAAGGAAGTGTAATAATACAGGATCCTCTGCCCGGCTCAAATGTAAAATATCATCGTAAGATATACCTTACAACGGTGGCGGTTATGCCGGAACAGGTCAGCATGCCCAACCTGGTGGATTTAACCCTCCGGCAGGCCAGTGCCACGCTTGAAACCTATGATCTGGTGCTCGGAAGTGTGAACTACGTGCCGGATATTGCCGCCAATGCTGTACTCGGGCAGTTTTACAGAAATCGTGAAATTGTGCCGGGAACTGCCATCCTGAAAGGTTCGGTGATCTCGCTCAGGGTTGGACAGAGTATGGGAAACGGACGGTTTCAATTGCCTTTCCTGATTGGGAAATCGCAGGCGGAAGTCCATCAGATTTTAAAACGATACTATCTGGCAATTGGCGATGAATCATTTGAAGACGGTGCAGATCCGGAAACGGCAAGAGTATACAGCCAGAACCCATCCTTTGTTAAAGGGCTTATGGTGAATGCCGGTCAGCCGGTTAATCTGGTTTACCGCGACCCGGCTGTTTTTGATTTTGATGAATACCTTGAATTAATTGGTGCAGATACCCTTGATGTACAACAGGATACTATTTTTTAGATAGAATATTAACCTGAACGTATAATTGTGAAATAAGATACAACAATAATGAAAAGGCTTGTTTTTCTTACAATATGCTCATTACTCCTCTCTGTGATTGTATCCGGGCAGGAAGTAATTACCGGTTTGCAGGTAAATCCGCTGGTTCAGAAAAAGGCCAGGCAGGAAAAATCAATGCAGGCTGTGAACACCCCGCTTTCGCTGCCATTCTTTGATGATTTTTATAAGGCTACCACTTTTCCCGATCCATCACGTTGGATTGATGCAGATGCTTTTATCAGCAACGACTACGCGGTTAATCCACCAACTGTTGGTGTAGCCACCCTGGATGCCATCAACAACCTTGGCCGGCTATACGACAATGCCAGTGAATTTGCTTACATGGCTGATTACCTTACTTCTCAGACAATCCGTCTTGATTCACTTTTTTCGCCGGTTCCCCGAAAGATATCCCGGGCCGATTCATTGTATTTCTCCTTTTATTATCAGCCGCAGGGCTATGGTCTTTCACCCGCCAGGGGCGATTCGCTGGTGCTTGAATTTCTTGCTCCCGACGAAACCATTACTACCATCGTTCCGGCTGACACCAGTATTGTTGGAGGCGTTGAAGTAATTACACCGGCCGATACCATTGTACTGGAAGGCTGGATAAAAGCATGGAGTTCGGTAGGAATGAGCCTTCAGGATTTTTATGACGAAGACAGTACCTGGTTCAGGCAGGTGTTATTGCCAATCAGCGACAGTGCCAGGTTCTACAGTTCCGGGTTTCGTTTCCGGTTCCGCAACTATGCCAGCCTCGCAAGCAGCATTCTGCCCGACTGGCAGAGCAATGGTGACCAATGGAATATTGATTATGTATATCTGAATACCGGAAGAGGCGTGCACGACACACTTCACCGCGATGTAGCCTTTGCCGGCAAAGCACCCCGTATGCTGCGAAACTTTACCTCGATGCCTTACAACCAGTATAGAGCCAATTTCGTGGAAGAAATGGTTGATACACTGAACCTTAAGATTACGAACCTTGATGGTATAAATTACAACGCCTCCTACCGCTACGAAGTGTCGCGCGATTACCAGGCGCCATTTAAAGATTACAATGGCGGCAACTATTTTATTGCACCATTCATTGAGGAAGGGTATGTTGATTTTCAGCCCTTCGCCAGGCCTCCGGTTGGTTTCCAGTTCCCGATCGGAACCCAGGAACGGGTTTATTTTACCACAACACATATATTAAACACTGAAGCCAATCTTGGCCGCCGTGAAAATGATACCATAAGGAATGTGCAACTGTTCGCGAATTATCTCTCTTACGATGACGGAACAGCAGAAGCCGGCTACGGGCTTTCATCGCCATCAGCGCAAGCTGCATACCGCTTTAAACTGAACAGCCCCGATTCGCTGATTGCCATACAGATGTATTTTAACCAGACACTGAAAGATGGTAATGTGAATGATTTTTATCTGAATATCTGGAATGATTAT
>JAAXUD010000001.1 GCA_013336205.1 Lentimicrobium sp.
GATTGAAAGAATCCTTATTTTTTTCTTTTCCATGGTTTTTCGTTTTTGATAAGTCAAATATAATTATTAATCAGACTAAATAAACATAAGAAATATTTTTTTGATCTTTAAACGTCTGTTTTAATCTAAAAAAAGTTTTATATTTTATACAGCTTCGAATAGCTGATTCAATGTTTCACTGGTCTTTTGTGTTTGGTTTTTACACTTTCTATCTCAATATCCATAGCAGAAAAGAAAGAATAAATGAAGGAAAAGAAGCTAAGCAACAAAATTTCAGCACCTTTTATCTGAGGCAATCTTAAAGTTATATCTTTGTCGCAAAATCGGACAAGTTTAATTTTTACACTATAACCACCACAAACTTATGAATGAATTGATGACATCGGAAAAATTGATGCATCTGGAAGAAAAGTACGGAGCACACAATTACCATCCACTGCCGGTTGTTTTGGCAAAAGGAGAAGGCGCCCAGGTCTGGGATGTTGAAGGTAAACAGTATTATGATTTTCTTTCGGCCTATTCTGCCGTTAATCAGGGGCACTGCCACCCGAGAATTATTAAAGCACTTGTTGATCAGGCTTCAAAAATGACGCTGACCTCCAGGGCTTTTTATAATGACTCACTGGGTGTTTACGAAAAGTATGTAACTGAATACTTCGGTTACGAAAAAGTTTTACCCATGAACAGTGGTGCAGAAGCTGACGAAACAGCCCTGAAACTCTGCCGCAAATGGGCCTATATGCGCAAAGGCATAGCTGAAGGTCAGGCAAAAATTATCGTTTGTGACGGAAACTTCCACGGCAGGACCATCACCATCATTTCAATGTCAACCGACCCGGATTCTTATGGCGGATTTGGTCCGTTTACCCCTGGGTTCGTTAAAATACCTTATAATGATCTTAATGCATTGGCCGAAGCCCTTAAAGATCCGGAAGTCGCCGGATTTTTGGTAGAACCAATTCAGGGCGAGGCTGGTGTTTTTGTTCCTGACGAGGGTTATCTGTCAAAAGCATACGCCATGTGTAAAGAGAAAAATGTACTTTTTATTGCTGATGAAGTTCAGACTGGCATCGCCCGCACCGGTAAACTTCTTGCCTGTGATCACGAGAATGTAAGACCTGATGTGCTTATTCTCGGGAAAGCTTTATCAGGTGGTGTTTATCCTGTGTCAGCCGTATTGGCTGATGACGATATTATGCTTTGTATCAAGCCAGGGGAACATGGGTCAACTTTCGGCGGAAATCCGGTAGCTGCAAGGGTTGCAATGGAAGCGCTACAGGTTGTCAAAGACGAAAACCTAGCTGAACGTGCAGAATATCTTGGTAAAATATTCCGTGAAGAACTGAGAGCTGTTAAATCTGATATGATTGCCCTGGTTCGTGGAAAAGGCTTGTTGAATGCTGTGGTTATCAGGCCAAAGAATGGCAAGGAAGCCTGGGATGTTTGTTTAAAAATGAAGGAAAACGGCGTTCTCGCCAAACCAACCCATGGTGATATCATTCGTTTTGCACCACCTTTGGTTATTACCGAAGAACAGTTACGCGAAGCTATTGCCAGGATTATTAAGTCAATCCAGTTTTTTGAATAACTGAGATCCCCGAAAAATGGCCGGGGTAGGGATACGACATGTCGTGTCCCTACCCCGGCCATTTTTTTATGATGAAATGATGGAATGATGGAAGGGTGGAAGGGTGGAAAATTGGAAAGTTGGAAATTGGGAATACTGACCTACCAGGTTTTAATGGCCCGTGGGCAGCAGAACCTGTTAGGTCTTACGACTTTGATAACGGATGGAATATTGGAAATTGGAATTTTGGAATATTGGAATATTGAAATATTGGTAATCTCCTGGTAATCCCATCCCATCATTCCATTATTCCATTATTCCACTTTCACACCTTCTTCAGCTTCCACTTTCCACGGCTAAAAATATATATTCCCAATAGAGTGAGTGTGCTTTCAGCGATTACGATGGCATAATACACTCCGTTTGTTCCAAAACCCGCTTTCATTGCGAGAAAGTAAGCCAAAGGCATTTCAATCAGCCAGAAGCAGATAAAATTCAGCAGGGTAGGGGTATAGGTATCACCGGCACCATTGAGTGACTGGGTCATTACCATGCCAAATGCGTAAAAAAGGAATCCTGAACTTACAATCTGCAAACAGGTAATACCTGCTTTAATGACCTCAGTGTCGTTGATAAACATCCTGACAAAGAAGCCCGGGAATGCCATGAAGACTATCGAAATCAGGCCTAACAATGTCATATTGGAGAATCCGGTTATCCAGGCTGCCCTTTGTGCCCTGTCGGGTTGACCTGCTCCCAGATTCTGACCGACAAGCGTTGAGGCTGCATTGCTCAATCCCCACGATGGCAGCAAAGAAAAGATGATAATCCGGATGCCGATGGTGTAGCCGGCAACGGCCGCACTTCCGAATACTGATATGATGCGCACCATAACTACCCAACTGGCTGTTGCGATGAGATTTTGCAGAATGCCGCCGATCGATAGTTTTACAAGCGTGATCATAATTGCCGGATCGGGCAGCAGATGGCCAATCAGCAGTTTTATCCTCATTTTGCCTCTGAAGAGTATGTAAAACTGAAAGGCAACTGCCAACCCTCGCCCTATATTGGTTGCGATGGCAGCACCTTCTATTCCCATGGCAGGTATCGGACCAAACCCGAAGATCAGGATTGGATCGAGAATAATGTTGATGCCATTGGCAACCAGCAATACCCGCATCGAGAGCGCAGCATCGCCGGCACTGCGGAATGCTGCATTGATAATGAAAAGCATCATGATAACCGCATTACCGGCAAACATTATCTGAGTGTAACCATGATTGATACTGGCAAGTTCATGGCTTGCCCCCATGATGCGCAGTAGTTCATATGAGTAAAAGATACCCGGAATTGCGAGTATCAAAGAAATAGAAAGGCCTGCAATAATCGATTGACCGGCTGCTTTGGCTGCTGCCTCCGGATTCTTTTCACCAATTCTTCTGGAAACCAGCGCTGTTGTTCCTGCACTAAAGCCTACCGCGATGGCATAAACAATGGTCATCATTGATTCCGTCAGTCCAACTGCTGCAATTGCGTCGTAACCTAGTTTTGAGACAAAGAATATGTCAGCAATGGCGAAAATTGACTCCATAATCATTTCAAGCACCATAGGAACAGCCAGCAGAAATATAGCTTTACCAAGTCTGAGACTGGTGTAGTCCTGATCACCTCCGGCAAGTGCTTGCCTGATCAAAGCCAGGTATTCCCTGATTTTAAAGAGGTATGTTTGAGTTGTATTTATTTTATTCATATTATTTCGGTCAATATTAAAAAAAAACCCGGACTGAAAACAGACCGGGTTGCTATATTTTTTAGCAGAGGGCTAGATACAAATCAAATATCTCACCCGGTTAAAGCAGGCATCAGCCACAAATACATTGGTTGAAGGGATGACAATTGAACAAGTGAGTTTCATAATTCTTATAGATATTGAACTATGCAAAAATAAAAAAATATTTTATCGGAAAATAAAAAGGATAAAAAAAACTGCCCGGGGTCCGGGCAGTTTAAAGAAAAATAGCTGTTATTGCTTAGTTAGCCCACCATACATTCTGGTTAATGTCAGGGTTAACAGTTGCATTTGGATTATTGATGCGCTCATCCTGTGGGGTTGGGAAACGTACTGGTATAACGCCACCGTTTTCAACATTAGGACCGTTGTTTGGGGTAAGTGCCGGAATTCCGGTTCTTCTCCAATCGTTATAATTTTCCAGCTGCAGGAATAATGCAACATATTTATGTGTCATTATTTTAGCAAGAGAGATTGATGTAGCTGTTTCACTGGCCTGTGAAGCAAAGTAAGTTTCGTCAGCAGCACCAGTTATCTGGATAACAGAAGCTTTAATAGCATTGTTGTGAGCAGTTGCAGCAGCGCCATTATTGCCTTTTCTGAATTCAGCTTCAGCTCTCAGGAACCCGGCTTCAACAAGACTTACCAATGGAATTGGACTTGCAGCGCTTGAATACACTGGTCCAGTCTGTGAAGCATCAACATTTTCTGAGCCTGGAGCAGCACCGGTGTATGCACCAGCACCATCAGGTGCACAGAAGAAAGGCAGACGTGGATCGCTGATTGATGTAAGCAGATCAACATAATAAGCACCCATACGGATATAGGTACCACGCTCATTGTTGAATGCATACCATGGATTTAACTCGCTGGAGTTAGTTCCAAATACAGCCATGGCATCAGCAGCGTTTGCATCTAGATTTCCAAGATATTCAAGAACCTTGTCAGCAGAGCCGCCAGAATCTTTTTTACTGAGTCTGTTTGCAAAACGGGCCTTTAATATCCATGCGGTATTTTTCCATTTGGCAACATCTCCACCATGGATAAAGTCTTCGTCAGCAGGAAGAATAACATTATCAGAAGCTGGTTTATTGAATAGTTCAATGGCTTCTGAAAGCATGGTCTGCATATCCTGATAAATCAACTCCTGGGCATCATAATTCGGGCTGAAAAACGCTTCACCCTGAATACCGAGACCAGCTTCGCGGTTTGGTACATCACCCCAGATATCAGTAGCAACTGACAGATTCAGGGCTTTGATAACCTTGGCAATTCCTACATAATAAGGATTTGCATCACCGGCAAGGTCAATCAGGGTATTACATTCAACGATGCAATCCGTATAAATTGAATTCCATTCGTTAACGTTATCGCCTTCAAGAAGTACGTAGTTTGCAACGTCTTTCATCTGCTCGGCAGTTCCTTCGAGCTGCTGGGTAAATACGGAGGCTGCGCGGTTTACACCACCATTAAAAGTGGCAAAAGAGGAAACTTCAATTGTTGAAAGTAACAATGCGGGGGTTACTTCTGTCGGATCGTTCGGGGACAGATCGTACCCTTCTATGTAACTCTCACAAGCAGTTGTGAAAAAGAGCACTGCTATGATTAAAAGGACTGATATTTTTTTCATAATCTTTTCTTTTGATTTAAGTTAATGGAACTTACTTAGAAACCTACCTTTATCCCAACAATAAATGATTTGGTACCCGGGTTGTTGAAATAGTCAAAACCGGTAAGGTTTGAACCTGCACCTGTAAGACTGGTTTCAGGGTCAACGCCTGGATAATCGGTGCTAAGCCACAGGTTTCTGCCTGACAAGGTCAGGTCAACATACTGAAGCAAAGGCATTTTGTCTTTGGTATTCAGGCGATAACTCAGGCTTACTTCACGAAGGCGTACCCATGAACCATCAAATACAGCCTGTTCAACAGCAGCACTTCCACCATCACCTACGTAATTGGAGAAATATGAATTTGCTGAGATAGGAATATCATTAGGTGTACCATCGGCTTTTACTCCAGGAATAATGTAGGTCTGATCACGGTTACCTGATTCTTCAGTCTTACCAATCCTATGCATACGAGCGAGTGTACCGTTCCAGATCATACCACCTTCGCGGATGTCGATCAGGAAACTAAGGTTGATCCCTTTGTAATTGAAACCGTTGGTAATACCCATGGTCCAATCTGGGAACGGGTTGCCTATATTGCCACGTTCAGGAGCAATAGAAGGACGTCCGTTGGCGCCTATGATCAGGTCACCATTGTCATTGCGAAGCCATTTGGTTCCATAAAGTGCACCATAAGCATCACCAACGATAGCGTATGAGCCAATAGAAGTAAAGGCACTTTCGATGTTAACTTCATCAACACCAGGAGCAAGTTCAAGTACTTCATTGGTATTTTTTGTGAAATTAACTGCGATGTTCCATTTAAAATCCTTAGTCTTTATAGGATCGCCGGAAACAACAAGTTCAATCCCCTTGTTTACCATTCTACCTGAGTTAGCAACAATCTGCTGGAATCCGGATGATGGGGCGATGGGGCGATTTACAAGAATCTGGTCTGATTCTTCGTTGTAATATGTGAAGTCAACAGTTAAGCGACCAGTGAAGAATCTTAAATCGAGACCAAGTTCTGTTCCGGTTTTTCTTTCAGGTTTCAGGTCTGCATTTCCAAGTGTTGCGCTATAACCGAATCCACCTTTACCCAGGTATGGGAAAGATAAACCATTGGTGAATCCGTCGGTGAAAATCGGAGAAGCGAAATAGGTCCTGGATGAATAAGGAGAAGGATTGATACCTACCTGTGCCCAGCTTAACCTTGCCTTACCAAAAGAAAGGATATTGTTTTCAGGAATCAGTTCGGTGAAAACAAATGAAAGACTGGTTGACGGATAGAAGAAGTTGTTCTGGTTTGGACCGAAAGTTGAAGCCCACTCATTACGACCTGTAGCACTGAAATAAATCATGTTTTTGTAATCCAGGTT
This sequence comes from Lentimicrobium sp., assembly GCA_013336205.1. Lineage (GTDB taxonomy): Bacteria > Bacteroidota > Bacteroidia > Bacteroidales > Lentimicrobiaceae > Lentimicrobium. Next base: position 6,345 of record JAAXUD010000001.1, read on the forward strand.
TAAGTCGAAGAATAAAGCAGCTGTTCTTTCTTTAGTTGTAACTTCACTTGCATACAACACTGCAGCATTGCTCAGGTTATAGAAATTAGGGATACTGAGGCTGGTTCCTCTGGCATACAAATCCTGGAAGTTTCTTTCGTTCAGGTTATTTCCTAATGAAAGTGAACCTTTGAAGTCACTGCTGAATTCATGGGTAGCAGTGATAACGAGGTCGGAATACATTTCCCTGAAGCGTTGGATATTCTCAGTAATTTGTCCGGTAGGTTCAGCGGGTTGCATTGAACCGATGGCAAAAATCTGTTTCCTCTGATCGGAATAGAAGTCTGTGCCAAGGCGATAGGTTGCCGATAACCAGGTGAACGGCTGATAGTCAATATAGAAATTGCCCATAAACCTGTTTACGTCATCGGTAAACGGGTTTTTGTATGCGGTATAATAAGTATTATCGTAGATGGAGATAAACCTGCGGTCAACGCCATTGGGATACATATAATTATCACCACCACCCGGGTTCATGTCGAAACTCTGGGGAGCACGCATCAAACTGAGCATGATACCTGAGAGGTTACTACCATTCTGGGCTTTTATACCATTGGTATTGGAATAGTTAGCTGTACCACCGACTTTAATTTTACTGCTGAGTTTGTGGTCTGCAGTCAACCTTACAGTTGTTTTGTTCAATTCGGTATTTGGGATGATCCCTTCATTATTAAGATGACTTAACGAAAGTCTGAATGAAGTGATGTCATCACCACCGGCAATCTGCAGGTTGTGGGTAAGAGTAGTTGCATTCTGGAAGAAATTTTCTGCATTGTTGACCGGAGTAAGGCCTAAAGAAGCGATGGTTGGGCCCCAGCTATTGGCAGTACCACCGGAAATATCATCGTCATTATTCCATACAAAGTCAGGGCCTGGATCGGCAGTAGCAAAGGTGCCTTCAGGAACAGGATTTCCTTCAGCATCGACAGCGCCGCCCCCATTACCCTGGGCATAAATGCTCTGTTGTTCCGGAAGTTTGCTGATACTGCTGAAATCCATATTGAAACCGTAAGTTACCCTGATGCCCTGGCTGGCTTTGCCACGTTTGGTAGTATAAATAATGGCACCGTTACCGGCCCTTACACCGTAAAGAGCGGCAGCGGCCGGCCCTTTAAGAATGGTGACAGACTCAATGTCATCAGGGTTGATGTCAAGCGCCCTGTTTGAGTTGTTAACACCTTCGAGGCCGATGTTGAATGGGTTGTCACCGGCATTGGTTGCATTGGTCGAGTTGTCGATGGGAACTCCGTCAACAACGATCAGTGGCTGGTTATTACTGGTAAAAGTTGAGTTACCACGAATAAGGATCTTACTTGATGCTCCTGGAGTACCCCCGGAACCAATAACCTGCACACCGGCTGCTTTCGAAGCAAGACCTTGTACAACGTTTGTTTCACCTGAACGGGTGAGTTCGTCACCGGTAACAGATTCAACGGCATAACCCAGTGCTTTGGTTTCACGGGAAATACCAATGGCAGTCACCACAACCCCTTCAATATCCATTACGTCGGGATCGAGCACTACATCAATAGTTGTTTGACTACCAATAGTTACTTCTCTTGTTTTCATTCCCACAAACGAAAACTGTAAAACCTTTCCATTGGAGGGAACTTTTATTGCGTATTTACCATTCATGTCGGTAGTTAAACCAACAGTGGTTCCTTTAACAAGCACGGTAGCTCCGGGAATGCCTTTGCTATCCTCAGAACTGGTAACCGTACCCGTTACGGTGGTTTGTGCCAGCACTACCTGCACTCCGGCGAAAATCAGAAGTGCAAGCGTTATTGCAAATTTTCTCATAGTGTGTGTTTTTGATGAGTAAAGTGTTAAACAATAATTGGTTCAAGTAATATTTGATTGGTGGTTAAAATTAGGTTCAACTTTTTGTTTTGGACCTCCTTTGTTAGTGGCTGGTTGGTTTTTATAGAAAACAGGTGCAATTTATAATTAAATTCCTTTACTAGTCAAGCAAAATTAATAAAAAATTAACATGATTTAACAATAAAATGGCAACAAGGTTCCGCAGTAAATTGACTGTAAGCTGCGTTGTTATTGCAATGTGCAGTGAATCAACCAAATAACATTACTTTATAACGCCTTCTAAATAGCAAATTCAAGCAAAATGAGAATTGTTTCATTAATTTTATTAATAAAAATGGGGTAAAATTGATTATCTGAGCGCAGGGACCAGAAGAGAAGCAGCCTGATTTTAATCGATGAAAGCACAGACCAGGGTCTGTGCTTTCGAAATTAAATAAACTATCTGAGCTGAGATTCAGAACTTATCCCAGAATAGTTTGGTTGCTACATCATCGCCACCAATGGCATCAGAAGCGGAATTATAATTTGCTCCATTCAGCGTTTGCTCAGCAATTGGGTAAGTATAGCGCATCGGAACATCTGAGTAAGCATCAGGAGGAGCAACGAGTAGAGGGAAATCGAATCTTCTCCATTCAGTCCAGGCTTCAAAACCGCGGTTGTAAAGCGCCAGCCATTTCTGGGTGCCGATTATCTCTTTGTAATTACCTTCAGCAGTTGAATAGGCGACCAAAGGATTTGACAGATAGTCAGCAACTTCAGCTTCTGTTCCACCCCAGTAAGTAATCGAAGCTTCTATTGCATTGTTGTAGTGATCCTGTGCTGTTCCGCCCACTGCAAACCCCCGCTCAACGGCTTCAGCAAGTAAAAATTCTACTTCTGAATAGTCGAAGATGGTGCCTTCGAAGATAGGCTCCTGAATCCTGTCGGCGATGTGGGAATAGGCTGTGAAGTCATTCTCCATCCCATATTCCCCTCCCACATAAGTGCCCTCATATTCTGTGAAATAGAACGGTCTGCGTGGATCATCCAGATTGTTCATGACATCGATTATCCGGCTGGTTGGTACGAAATCATTCCTTCCACTGGCAACTAGATCTGAATAAAGTGGGTTTGTGTTTGGTGAAGCACCGCTATATACCAAAGCGGCATTGTCATGATTTGAAGTAAACACATGCGGTGCAGCTTCAATAACTGCTGCTTCAGCTGTTGCTTCATCCACATCGGCCAGTAGCATGCCCATTCTGAGTTTCATGGAGTTTGCGAATTTTATCCATGCGGCAACATCGCCCTGGTAAAGGTTGTCGGCAATACCAAAACTGCCTTCACCCGGATCAAGTTGATCAATGGCGGCATTCAACCTGTTAAGCAGATCCTTATATACTGTCAGACCATCATCGTATGCCGGTAAAAGAATGTCAACATTGAGTGCTTCAGAATAGGGAATATTACCAAAGGTTTCAACCAGGACGCTGTAGGTGTAGATTTTCATTATCTCTACAATGGCAAGTTTATTCTGTTTAACCACGGGACTTTCCGTTACCGGATACACAGTGGTTGCGATAATTTTACCTGACTCATCGAGGTCCTTAAGGACATCCCTGTAAAGCACACTCCAGTGGTTATCCGGGATTGTACGCGTAACCAGGTCATAATTGCTTTCGTCGGTATAGGTAGTCTCGGTCCAATATTGAGCAAATAGTCTGAAAACATTGAAGTTAACATTTGTATTCACCATTTGATCGAGGAGGCTTTTCTGAGCGCCGGTGAACAAGGATTCACCGGAGACATTTGCCGGGTCTTTTGTATTCTCGTTCAGGTCTTCCAGTTTTCCACAAGAGGAAAAAATCATGAAGATGGTAAGGATTGTTATTATTTTTTTCATCGCTCTACAGTTTTAGAAGTTAAGTTTAATGTCGAAACCAAAATCACGGGTTGAAGGCAGGGAACCGGTAGAAAAGCCCTGAAGGTTACCTGCACCCAGACCAGATTCAGGATCAGCATATGGAAGGTTTTTGTGGATTATCCATAGGTTTGAACCGATAGCGCTGAAAGTAATTCCCCTGATGAAAGTTTTTTCAAGTAGCTTTTCCGGAAGGGTATAGGAAATTGAAACTTCCCTGAGTTTTACATAGCTGGCATCGTAGACAAATGCGATGTCGGGCAATCCCCTTCTATATCCGAATGCTCCATACCTGTCGGCACGGATTCGGGTTTCATTGGGAGTAACACCACCTTCTTCATCAACATTCACCCCTTCGTTTATAAATCCGCCACTGGTGGGTGCATATCCCGACTCAAATCCGACATCTGGATCATTGTAGGCAAGCGGATCTCTGACCGGGTTGCCCAGATCATTGGTAAAGGATGTCTCTTTATACATACCTGTAGCCAGGCCGTAATACATATCAAGAGAGAATATGCTACCACCCTGCTGGATATCGATCAGAAAACTGAAAGCCCAGTTCTTGTAGGTTATAGTATTCGTTATACCTGCTATCCAATCAGGATTTATATCCCCGATAATATTATCGGATGTTGAAGTTTTGATGTATTCGCCACTTTCGGCGTCAACAATACGCTGTCCGTCAGCAAAGGTGTAATCGGTGCCAAAGAGCACTCCATAAGGATCGCCGACTTTGGCATTTAAGGTAATTCCACCCTGGAAGCTACCGAGCTGCAGGTTGTCGACACCTTCAACCAAAGAAATAACCTCATTCCTGTTTCTTGACCAGTTAACAGCAATGTTCCATCTCAGATCTGAAGTTTTTACCGGAGTACCCATGATGGTAAGCTCAATACCTTTGTTTTGAATTTCTCCGGCATTGATGATCTTGTCGTTTATACCGACAGCGGTAGAAACGGTAAGGGGTAAAATCTGATCGGTCGTATTTGTTTTGTATATTGCGACATCAAATCCAAGCCTCTTTTGAAGGAAGTACATTTCAAGTCCGGCTTCCAGACTGCTTGTTTTCTCAGGCTTCAGATCTGAATTTTTGAAGACACCATCTACCGAGGTCATCGGACTGTTAAGTGGTGTGTAAACATTGTACCTGTTGATCAACTGGTCAAAACCAGCCCCATTACTTACAGCAGCATAATTCAACCTGACTTTTCCGAAAGAGAGCCAGTCCTGTTTAAGAACCTCGGAAAAGATAAAACTTGTTGCTACTGAAGGATAAGTGTAGCTGCTGTTTTCCGGCGGAAGCGTTGATGAATGGTCGTTTCTTAAAGTAAGATCAAGGTAGATCATGCTTTTATAGCCAAAAGATGCACTACCATAAATACCATCAACTCCTATCCGTGAAGCCAGTTCTTTAGGATAAGGGAGTGGACCTACGCTGTTCTGAAGTGAATATATCCTGGGAACCCCAAGCCCACCATTGGTGGCTGAAATAATTCTGTCATAATTGGTTCTTCTGATGTTGGTTCCCAAAACTCCTCTGAAACTCAGGTCTTTTGAAAAGTCTTTTTTGAAATTCAGCATCAGGTCAAAGTTATACTCGGAAGAGGTGATATCGCGCCTGAGATAGCCAGAGCCCTGGTCGCTTCTGGTGAAACTTCCGTCAGAAGCACTACCGGTGCCTATACCGAATTCAGTAGGGATTGAGCCAACGGCTCTGCGTTCTTCCTGCAACTCATTGTATGAATCGACGGATACCCGGCCGAAAACATCGACCCAGTCGGCTATTTTATAATTGACGGATGCATGACCGAGGATGCGATTTCTGCTGTCAGTCTCGTAGTTTTCATACCTGAGCCAGTAAGGATTATCCCAGAAAATAGGAACGGCATCGGTTGGGTCGGCCCAGTTCCATGTTATATTTCTCTTGGTTGCATTATAGGCATCTTCCATGTCTTTGAGGTCAACATTGGTTTGCCACCATTGCCTGAATGAACCCATCTGATTATCGTTATAACCTGTTGAGTTCCTTCCCAGACCTTTCTGCTGCATATAGTTAGCTGATCCGGAAACAGTAAGCCTTTCATTTACTTCCCAGGTTGACCCGAAGTTCAGGTTGTTTTTCTTTAACTCACTGTTTGGAAGCAGTCCATTCTGTTTGTAGTTCGTATATGAGAACCTGTATGCCCCATTCTCAACATTATTTGTTATGGCAACTGTATTTGTAAAAGTAGTTGGGTTTTCGAAAAAGGTAATGGGGCCGTTTTCTGCCGCAACCCAGGGTGTAGGTGTCAGGTAATTCGGCGATTCAGGGTCCACAGCATCCCACTGGTAAACCATCAGGCTGGGGTCAAAGGGAGCTCCGTAAGAAGCATCTTCGGAGGTAACCACCCACTGTTCTTCAATACCATCGTCATTCAGATCTCTCATATACCAGAATCCGTCAGGACCATCGTAATACTGGCCATAGCCCCCGCCATATTCCTGCTGGAATTCGGGGAATGTGCTCTTATCTACACTGCCGATGGTAAATCCGGAATTTATAGAAATTCCGATTCCTTTTTTAGTTCCGATGCCGGGAGTCCCCTTTTTGGTTGTTATCATTACAACCCCATTGGCAGCCCGTGATCCATAAAGTGCACTGGCGGCAGCACCCTTTAATACATTGATTGATTCAATGTCGTCGGGATTAATATCCGATGCCGGATTGCCAAAGTCATACCCGACTCCGGCTTCTTTCTGGTCGCTGGAGTTTGAAATGTCATTATTTACAGGAACACCATCTATTACAAAGAGAACCTGGTTGTTGCCGGTCAGGGATTTATTTCCACGCACCACAATATTGGTTGATCCCCCCATGTTGGTGTTCTTTTTAATCTGAACACCGGTTACTTTACCTGACATTGAGTTGATGAAATTTCCGGATTTGACGGTTGAAACGTCACTGCCTTTTACTTCCTGAGTTGCATACCCAAGTGATTTTTTCTCTCTTGATATCCCCAGCGCAGTAACAACTACCCCTTCTATATCCATAATTTCCGGTTCCAGAACAACATTGATTATAGTTTGGTTGCCGATAAGAACTTCCCTGGTTTTCATTCCCACAAATGAAAATACCAGGGCTTGGGCGCCAGAAGGAATTCTGAGTGAGTACAAGCCTTCCAGGTCAGTGGTTACGCCTGTTTTTGTGTCCTTTACTATTACGGTAGCTCCGGGAATCCCTTTGCCGTCTTCCGAGCTGCTAACTTTTCCGGTAATAGTCTGGGCAACGATGACCTGCACCCCTGCAAAAAGGAAAAGTGCAAGCAAAAATCCAATTTTTCTCATAGTGTGTGTGTTTGGTGCTTAATTCTATAATTAGTGAAAATCGGGCAATTGTAAAATTGTAAATACTTACTTACCAGAACCTCCTTTCTGCACTGACATGCTATTTATTTATTACTGAATGATTTACTTTATCGTTGATGTAACCAGATTAACAGGAATGATTTTATACGCTGCAGGTAAATTATTATTTGCAGCTATCCTCATAAGGACAAAATCAAAAAAAATCAATAACAGGCAATAAAATAAATTAAATCCGATAATATCAGATCAAAATTATAGAATTGAAACTGTTGCTTCTTTTGTTGCTGTTGCGGAGTAATTGTAGCGTTGGGAAGTAATTTGGAAGTAAAGGGGTTTTTGAACAAGGATAAACGCCTGTTGAGCAGGTGTTGTATTCAAGGTTAATGCAGCGGGGCTTATCGCAATTTCAGATGTATCCATAATGCATATAGATTCAAAAGAATCAATTGTATCATTGGATGAAGCCGCATTGATAAATGTAAAAACAGGGTGACAGGTGGCTATTTTCTTAAAATAGGATGACTTACAGAGGAATCCCGGCTGAGATACATCAATTACGCTAGAAGCTATATTTGGATGCTGTCCGCTAACTGGTTGAAAATGAAACTTCCTGAGGGGTATTGTAGCCAAAGTGTCTCGTTTAGATTTGCTAAAATAACTAATAGCAAGCAGAAATCTATACAGATGTTAAAAAATTATGCAATTTGTTAATAATTAACAATAGGAACTGCGCATTTATCGCATAATTCTCAGGTTAATGCCATAGGCCAAAACAAATGAACCGGTGAGTAAAAGATTTGCAAAGGGAAGAATGTAACCTTCAATCATAAGTGAGGGAATAATCAGCATTATCAATTGCGCCAATGTATAAACATGGAATCCGGTTTTGCGGAGCTGGAACATGAAAATGGCCCCGGACAGAGAACCCAGGTAAAGCACTCCCATAATGATGAAGAACGATGGTCCGGCACTTTTAATCAACTCCAATAATGCAGCAGTATCCCCAAAAGGAGATTCCTTCACTGCCATCGGGATTATATTATAGGCTATTGCGACAAAGAAGGAAGACATTGCCGACAATCCGCTGCCAATAAATGTAAGTATGCATAGCAAAGTCAATCCAACTGGTCTTTTTCCGCTGAATTTACCGGCAGGGGTTGTGTCTGTTGAAAATTCGTCCATAATCTTAATTAGGCTCCTTATATTATGCTATCCCGGTATATCCGGATAGGATACAAAGGTAGGATGATTTTCCGGATTGCTTTATTATTCCAGTTTTCCGATCAAATCCTCAACTTCATCAAGTATTTCGCACGACTTTACCAGTTCTTTCATGGCATTGTGATCGGCGTATAAAGGTCTGTCAATTTCAAGGAAATCTACATATTTTCTGATTACTTCCTTTGCTTTGGTAACTCCATTGCCAAATTTGTATTCCCTGAAATCCAGGGCCTGGGCGGCGGCCATAAATTCAATACCCAGAATTCCGTAAGCATTGTCGAGAATCTGGTTATTTTTAAGGGCTGTATTCATGCCCATAGAAACAAAGTCTTCCTGATCGGCGGCTGCCGGGATCGATTGAATACAGGCAGGTGCTGATAGAATGCGTTGTTCCACTATTTGCATATCGGCAGTGTACTGGCTGAGCATCAGGCCGGAAAACATACCAGCCCCTTTGGTGAGGAAGGCAGGGAGTCCCACACTCAGTGCAGGGTTGTTGAGCCGGTTCATGCGGCGCTCCGACATAACACTTACCATGGTGATTACATATCCGGCCATATCCATAGGCACAGCCACCGGGGTTCCCTGGAAGTTGGCCCCTGAAAGCTGAATGTTTAAATCCGGGAAAAAGATTGGATTATCGCCGACTCCGTTGAGTTCAATTTCTACCTGCGATTTTGCATAACCAAGCGCATCGTGGGCGGCGCCAATAACCTGCGGGGTAGAACGCATGGAGTAGGCATCCTGAACTTTGCATTTAACGCGGTTTTCAGCAAGATCTCCTCCTTCGACCAATCGCCTGATGGCATTGGCACTGCGCACAGCCCCTTTAAAGCCGCGCACTTCATGCAACAAAGAATTGTAGGGTTTCATATTGGCTTTGAGTGCTTCAAGCGACATGGCAGCCGCAATTTCAGCCTGCTTCAGCCAATTGTTGGCATCGTATAGGAAAATGGCACTCATGGCCGTCAGCACATTGCTTCCATTAATGGTTGCCAGGCCATCGCGTGCTTTCAGACCGGGGATCGGAATGCCGGCTTTATCCATCGCATCTTTGCCATCCAGCAATTTCCCTTTGTAATAGGCTTTTCCTTCACCCATCATCAACAGGGCTATCTGTGACATAGGGGCCAGGTCGCCGCTGGCACCGACCGAGCCTTTCTGGCAAACATAAGGTGTAACGCCTTTGTTCAGCATTTCAACCAATGTCATGGTTATTTCAGGGCGTACACCCGAATTTCCATGTGCGTGCACGTTTATTCTTCCGAGCATGGCGCCCCGCACATGCTCAAGTGGCATAGGGTCGCCAATGCCTGCTGCATGATTGTATATAAGGTATTTCTGAAAATCCTTTACCTGGTCATCGTTCAGTACAACTTCTGAAAACTCGCCAATCCCGGTATTCACACCATACATTATCTCCCCTGCTTCAATTTTATTTTCAAGCATGGCACGGCAGACTTTAATGCGGTCCATGGCTTCAGGGTGCAAGTCAACTTCTTTGCCATAGCGGGCGACTTCAACCACATCTTCTATGGTCAATCCGCTACCTTTAATAATGTATGTCATAATACCTCCGGGTGTTTGGTTTTTTAATAACAGCCCCAAAGGAATGCAAAAGGATGGAATTCACAAAAAAAATCGAAAGGTTTTTTATTCGTAAAGCAGGGACACGAAGCTTCGTGTCCCTGCTTTATAAAAATCACTGTAAGGACACGAAGTGTCGTGTCCAATTTAAACGGGGAAATCGAACCTTACCTGCTGAATAAACTCAATCGTTTTCTGGACTTCGGTGTACATTACCTTGTCATTGGTAATAAAAGGAACTGCACCGCGGTATTCAGAAATAAAAGCATTCAGAAACGGAGAAGTATCTGCAGCTTCCCTGAAATCGAGGGCCTGTGCACCGGCAAACAATTCTATGGCCAGTAATCTTTCAAGATTATTGACAACCCTGACAGTTTTCGTTGCGGCATTTGCTCCCATACTTACATGATCTTCCTGTTCATTAGAGGAGGTAATGGAATCTACGGAGCATGGAGTTGCCAGCTGTTTGTTCTGGCTTACAATGCTGGCTGCGGTGTATTGTGGAATCATAAATCCGGAGTTGAGGCCTGGCTTTGCCACCAGAAATTCGGGCAGCCCGCGTTGTCCGGCAATTAATCTGTAAACTCTTCTTTCAGAGATATTTCCCAGTTCAGCCAGTGCAATAGCCAGAAAGTCAAGTACAAAAGCCAGGGGTTCCCCATGGAAATTTCCTCCTGACAATACAAGGTCTTCGTCAGGGAAAATGGTGGGATTATCGGTAACTGAATTGATTTCAGTCATAATTACTGAAGTTGCATAGCGGATGGTGTCCTTCACAGCGCCGTGTACCTGAGGGACGCATCTGAAGGAGTAAGGATCCTGAATTTTTTTTCCTTCTTTTTTAATTAATTTACTGCCATTTAAGATATTACGCATGTTTCTTGCAGTTTCAATCTGTCCGGCATGTGGTCTGATGGTGTGCAATTGCTCAAGAAAAGGATCAATACGGCCATTGTAAGCTTCGAGTGAAATGCAGGCTGTTATATCGGCGAGTTTTTCTAATTTACTGGTTTTAAGAAGGATGTAAACAGAATGAGCACTCATAAATTGTGTTCCATTGAGTAATGCCAGGCCTTCTTTTGATTGCAACGAGATGGGTTCCCACCCAAATTGTTTCAGAATTTTCTTTGCAGGATAAATCTTCCCCTGGTACCGGATTTCACCCATTCCGATCAGCGGCAGGCTCAGGTGGGCCAGTGGTGCAAGGTCGCCCGAAGCCCCCAGTGAGCCTTGTTCATAAACAACCGGTAATGCTTCGTTATTGAATAAGTCGAGAAGCCTCTCGACTGTTTTTACCTGAACACCAGAATTACCTGATGACAGCGCGTGCGCCTTTAAAAGCAGCATTAGTTTTACGATCTGTCCATCAACTTCAGCCCCGGTTCCGCAGGCGTGCGACATCACAAGGTTCTCCTGAAGACTCTTCAGATCTTTTGGTGAGATCTGAATATTGCACAATGAACCGAAACCTGTGGTAATTCCATAGATTGGTTCGCTGTGGTTTTTTAATTTATTATCGAGATAATCGCGGCAATGCTGAATTTTAACTTTTGATTCTTCCGAAAGGATCAGCCTGGAATTGTTGGTAAGAATCTGTTCAATTGTTTCGAAATCCAGGGGTTGTGAGCTTATTGAAAAAGTATTCATAGTAAATGAGTTGTTTTGTTAATGAGGTAATTAGCAAATTGGCAAATTTGTGGATTAGCAGATTGCAATAGTCCGGTAATCTAAAGAATCACGCAATGACGCAATGAATTGATCCTGAATGATTTCTAATTTCAAAATGCATTTGAATAATGCCTTGCTAATCAATGATTTAAAAATTCTTAACGGAGTATTGAGATTGTTGAAGAAGAAATTAGAAATCTGCTTATTTCGCATTCCTTGTGGATTGCATGAAGGTATCCAAAATCTGATCGCCAGCCAACCTTTCCCAATGGTTAATGTATGAAGCAGAGAGCCACCTAAAGGAATAAAAAAGCGGTGCTGATTTTTTATATCCGACCGTTTGAAGCAGAGTAGCAGGCAATGGACCTTGAACGGCGGTACTAAGCCGTGAGTCCGGACCTGTTGATTTTAATTTTGAACCGGAGATTCCAGTCAGCAGCTGTTGGATTCATCCTTTAATCAGGTTTAATAACTGATCTGGCGCAGTGGTTAGCTGATCGCCTGAAATCATGTTTTTCAACAGACATTCGCCTCTTAATCTTTCACTTTCGCCAATTATAACAACATAAGGAATCTGCTTGCTATCGGCATAGGAGAATTGTTTTTTCACTTTGGCATTTTCCGGAAAAACTTCAGTATTTATGCCGCTTCTGCGTAGTAATGATGCTAATTTCAGGCACAAGGCTTCTTCTTCACCTCCAAAGTTTATAAAAAGTACCCGGGTTGAAGAGGCTGTTTCAGCAGGAAACAGGTTTAATTCATTCATAACATCATAGATGCGGTCGGCGCCGAATGAAATGCCAACGCCTGAAACGCCGGGAAGGCCAAAAATCCCCGTAAGGTTGTCGTAGCGGCCACCGCCACAGATGCTGCCCATGGCAACGTCTAAAGCTTTTACTTCAATAATTGCGCCTGTGTAGTAGTTTAGTCCCCGGGCCAGTGTAAGATCAAGCTCAACAGGGCTTTTGATCTCCATAATTTTAACCATCGAGAGAATTTCAGACATTTCCTGAATGCCTTTCATCCCTTCTGCCGAGCTTGCCAGCACCAGGCTGATTTGCTCAAGTTTCTCATCATTGTTCCCCTGAAGGTTAATGATGGGTTGCAGTTTTGCAATAGCTTCAGCATCAAGCCCCCGTTCAGCCAGTTCCTCATTAACTTTTTCGGGACCGATTTTATCCAGTTTGTCAATGGCAACGGTGATGTCAGTAATTTTATCCGCATGACCAATAACTTCGGCAATTCCGGAAAGTATTTTCCGGTTATTGAGTTTGATGACAATGCGGATACCCAGGTGTTCAAAAATCTGGTCTGTCATCAGCAGCAACTCGGCTTCATTCAAAAGCGAATCAGAACCTACCACATCGGCATCGCACTGATAAAATTCGCGGTAACGCCCTTTCTGAGGCCGGTCGGCACGCCAGACAGGCTGAAGCTGGTAGCGTTTGAAGGGGAAGGTTATTTCGTTTCGGTGCTGAACCACATACCTGGCAAATGGCACGGTAAGGTCATAGCGCAGTCCTTTTTCGGAGATTTTACCGGCAAGTTTCCCGGCATTTTCAGTTGCAAGTTCAGAAGCCGGAATGTCAGAAAGAAAGTCACCGGAATTAAGGATTCTGAATAACAGTTTGTCACCTTCCTCGCCGTATTTTCCCAGTAAGGTGGTGAGATTTTCCATAGCGGGTGTTTCTATCGGCTGGTAGCCGAATCGTTCGAAAACCTGGCGTATGGTACTGAAAATATAGTTGCGGCGGTTCATCTCAACAGGGGAGAAGTCGCGTGTTCCTTTGGGAATAGATGGTTTCTGACTGGCCATTGTTATTTGCTGCTGCTGTTTTTCCGCAAGCCGGTTGATGGCTGATGGCATTTGCAGAAGCGGGGCAAAATTAAGGAATTTCAACCAACCTTTAACCCCAGTTTTACAATCAGGGATTGAAGGTATATTTGAGCCTCTGCACTTCCTTCTTCCGGCGCCCAGGCTGCAAAATTTTTATCGTTCGCAATGTCATACGGGCCATCTTTTACTTCGTAGGCCACTGAACCGCTTTCTAAGGAAACGATGCTGTGATAGGTGCGTTCTGCAATTTCAACTCCATAATTCTCTTCCGTGGAATTGAGTACAGTGTGACCGGTTATATCGCCTCCTTCACTGAATTCTATAATGCACAGACGCCCCCGAAGTGCGAAAAAGGCTTCTCTTTTGTCAGGATTCTCGTGCTTGTGCGGCCTGATGTATGTGCCGGGTTCCATAGCATTCAGCATGCGCTGCATCAGGTCATCCGGCCCGTAATGAAAATTGTGGTTCATTCTCAGCCGTTCAGATTTTCTGGCGCCTTCTGTTACCTGTTGAAGTAACTCTTTATTTATACTGATCATAGCGAAAAGTTGCTGATTACCCATTGGGCAAGCAATCCGGTGAAGATGGCTGCCGCGAAACTAATCATGGTTCCGATCAGAATGTACTCCGCACCTTTACGGTTTCCGCTTTCGCGGATGTCGCCGAAACGCAGCACTGATTTGGCGGCAACCAGAAACCCGATGGCTGAAAACTGACCCATAAAAATAAAGGTAATGATGAGCAGTCTTTCAAGCATCCCGATGTAGCGGCCGGCATCCGGGAGTCCTTCGCCGTTATCACTTTCTGTCTGCCATTTGCGGGTGAGCATGGCGATGATAATTCCCATAGGCCACATAACGATCAGATAGGCAGCCAGGTATGCCCAAAATGGCAGGTTGTTGAACAACCAGCTGCAACATAGTACCGAATCACTGTAGTTCAGGTAGTAAATCGTAGCAACAACAGTAGCTGCAATGTGCAATGATTGATCGATGGTAAATACAAGTGGATTATCGGGTAAATAGGATTTGATCGTATCAATGCCGGCATGAACTGTAAAAATCAGCAAAGGAATAAGCCACAGGCTGTAATAACCCGACAAAAGCCATGAAAGCAATGCCACAATTCCTGCATTGGCATATAAATAGCCTGATCGCCAGTTGTTTGCTGAGCGGTGGATGATCCATGATTTTTTCTGAAAAATAAAATCACCTGCAAGATGAGCGATCAGCAGCCTCACAAACAGATTTATTGCTTCAGTACTTATAGCAGGTTCATTGTACATGGATGACAATTTGTTTTTTCAATTTATTATTTAGTCACTTAAGAAGGTTGAGGTTAAGGTTGAGGTTGAGGTGGCTCAACTTCTATTTGAATTATAGAAAAGAACACCAGGGCATTGTAATAAGAAAATATAACCTCAAGAGGTTATATCTGTATATTATAACCCTTTGAGGTTATATATTATATTTATAACCTCAAGGGGTTATAAGTTAATGTGTAATCATCATTGGGGATTATTGATATCCCTGAAAGAATTCTGACACAAGTGCTGGTAGCGTAGCAACAACATTTCGATGGCCTGCCAACCCATTACCTGAAGCATTTTAGCCACTGCCGCCTGCGATATACCAAGATCATCTGCAATTTTAGCCTGTACTTCGGCATTCAGTAGTTTTGGTAAAAGCTGAGCCTGAGCATAGGTCCACCGGGTAATAATTCTGTCGCAAAGGGCAAGTTCTGTATTAAGTTCGCTGGTTGCAGCAGGGTTGGGCGTTATGATTGCCATCAGGAAGGTTTTTTTCATGTCTTCCATCAAATGGCCCGACAAGGTAAAAGCTTCGCCGGTACTTTCAGTAATATTGTCGGTAAGGTTATCAATAGAGCCGATAGCGGCCGCAAGCCGGCAGTCTACGGCTTTTGCCACAGTGCCCGGATAGGCAGCACGCAGCCCGGCTCTGATAAAAAGCATTGCTTCCAGTGCAGATTCAGGTTCGAGCACCAACTGGAAACTGTCGCCCCTGAATATGCTATGCCTGAGTAGTTTACCTTTAGGCTCCGGCATTTTGCCAAACTGGTTGAAGATATTCTTTAATACAGAGGGTAGCCTTGCCAGATCTGCTGCCGGAAGCCTGGTTGATTTTTTAATATCACCCGTAATTACTGCATAAAGGGGCTGGTTCATTATTTTGTAAGTTTTTTATAACGAAGACGATGCGGTGTCAGATCGCCGGCACGTTTTTTCCTGCTCTCTTCATAATCGGAGTAGCCTCCTTCGAAAAATGCAACCTGTGAGTCGCCTTCAAAGGCGAGAATATGCGTTGCAACGCGGTCTAAAAACCAACGGTCGTGAGAAATAATAACGGCACATCCGGCAAAGTTTTCAAGGCCTTCTTCCAGTGCGCGCAGGGTGTTAACGTCAATGTCGTTGGTAGGCTCATCGAGCAGCAGCACATTGGCTTCCGATCTGAGAGTCAGCGCCAGGTGCATGCGATTGCGCTCACCACCTGATAGTACCCCGGCTTTTTTGCCCTGGTCGGCTCCACTGAAGTTAAACCTGGAGACATAAGCCCTTGAGTTAAAAAGCTTACCACCCAACTGAAGATTTTCATTTCCTTCAGAAATGACTTCCCAAACCGTTTTTTCAGGATCTATATTCGTGTGCGCCTGATCAACATAACCCAGTTTGACTGTTTCACCAACGGCAAACTCGCCTGTATCCGGCTGCTCAAGTCCCATAATAAGCCTGAAAAGGGTGGTCTTCCCAGCCCCGTTTGGTCCGATAATTCCGACAATTCCGGCAGGAGGGAGGCTGAAACTCAGGTTTTCGAATAAAAGTTTATCTCCGTATGCTTTTGAAATACCCTGCGATTCAATAACTTTATTACCAAGGCGCGGGCCGTTTGGAATGAAAATTTCGAGTTTTTCTTCTTTTTGCCTGGTATCTTCGCTCATCATGCGGTCGTAGGCGGCCAGCCTGGCTTTCGACTTGGCATGCCGGGCTTTTGGTGCCATGCGTACCCATTCAAGCTCGCGTTCG
>JAAXUD010000600.1 GCA_013336205.1 Lentimicrobium sp.
GGAGTGCCAAAACTCAAAGTTAGCGCACATCCTGTTTTCGGATCTGTCTGCCTGGCAAAATGTCTGTCTGACTGCGTCAAGCAAACATAACTTTTGCGTGCACAGGTTAAAAGATTGAGGGAAGAAGTAATGCGTTTTTTGCTTTTTTTCTATGTGCCTGTGTTCTTCTATGATCCTATGTGTTAAAAAATCAGGGTTGAAAAATAAAATAACGAAACCCGGGAGTAGGGAATAAAAGTCTAAAGTAAAACATCTAAATAAAGGATAAAAAGACTTGACTGCACCTTCATAGGAGTGCCAAAATTCATTAATTATTACACCCCCAGTCGTTTCATCTTTTCATAAAGCGCATTGCGGCTTATGCCCAGGGCTTTGGCGGTTTGGCTTATATTATTGGAGAACGCCTTCAATGCCTCAATGATTGCCGCTTTTTCGGATTCGGCCAGACTTGGGACTTTTCCTGGTTGCAGCTCACTGAATACCGGCTGTTCAACATGGGCTTTCTGCGCTGTAAATTCATCGGTGTCAAATGAAAGGTCACCGCCCAGGTTTACAAACTTTTCAATATAGTTTTCAAGTTCCCTTATGTTACCCGGCCAATCGTAATGCGTGAGCTCGATAAAAAGTTGTTTAGGAATTGATGGAGCTGTTTTTTGAAGTCTAACCGATTTTAATTCAAGGAAGTAGCGGATCAACAGCGGGATGTCTTCGCGCCGCTCTCTCAGTGCCGGTATGTGAATCGGAATAACGCTTAGTCTGTAGAACAGATCGCTGCGGAAGCTGCCCTTCTCAATTTCCTCCCTGAGGTTCTTGTTGGTAGCCGCGATTATCCGGACATCAACCCTGATGTCCTTATTCCCACCCACCCGGGTGATGGCGCCTTCCTGTATGGCCCTGAGCAGTTTAACCTGCATATCGGGCGGCATTTCACCAATTTCATCAAGAAAAAGGGTGCCTCCGTGCGCTAATTCAAATTTCCCCGGCCTGCCTCCCTTGTGCGCGCCGGTAAACGATCCTTCATCATACCCAAAAAGCTCACTCTCGATCAGGGAGGGTGAAATAGCGCCACAGTTCAGTGCCACAAATCCATTTTCAGCCCTGAAACTGAAATTGTGCATCGATTGAGCAATCACCTCCTTCCCGGTGCCGCTTTCGCCGGTAATCAAAACTGTTGAAGGGCTATTGGCAACCGCACGGGCATATTCGGCAATCCGTTTTATCTCGTCACTTTCGCCGATCAGATCCTCGAAAGTATAACGGGCACTCATGCCGGTGTATTTGTTTACAATCTTGTATACCCGTTTCATCTCCCTGAAACTGATCACCATGCCATCAATATAACCATCGGGCAGGGTAATCGGGTATGCATTCAGGCTGAAGGATTCCTTTCCTGAAGAGGTATCCAGGCTGGCATCTTCGTCCAGTAAAATACGCTGTGAACTTACGGTTGCGAATAATTTCTGCCAGTCGGGCAGTATGACGGAAATGTGCATTCCCGGCAGGTGATCGTTGGGATATTTCAGCAGCTTGTGTGCCATTTTGTTGGCCGAGTTTATCTTACCCTCTTCACTTATTGCCACTACAGCCAGGGACAACGAATCCATTATCGTGTTAATAAAGAGAACACTCTCTTTTAAACGATGCTCGTTCAGTTTGTTTTTTAACTGGTTTTCGATGGCAGCCACGGCGGCAACCACCAGCCCGAGGGTGTGCGGGTGAACCAGTTCACGGTTTCCTGTGAGATTTACCGTTCCGATGATGTGGCCGTCTTCATCGTGCACCGGAGCCGCAGAACAGGTCCACTGGTGGTAGGCGGCGATAAAATGCTCGGTTGCGGAAACCTGCACCGGAATATTTTCGCTGATGGCAGTACCCATTGCATTGGTGCCGATGCTTTTTTCATTCATAAAAGCGCCGGTTACCATATTTAAGCCGGTAGCCGCTTTCACGGTTTGCTCATCGCCGGTAAGGCGCAGAATACAGCCGTCTTTGTTGGTGAGTACAATGATAAATCCGGAATCCTTCAGGAAATTGTAAAGCAGATCGAGAAAAGGGGCAGCCACTTCAATCAGGTTGTGGCTTTCGCGCAACATCAGTTCCTTTGCATCGCCTTCCAGCACCTGTGCAGGGAAACGTTGCTCCCTGGCGATGCCGAACTTTTTGCTTCGTTCGTGCGATTCACGGATGATTTCTTCCTGCCTGGGATTTTTACGGGCCATAGGTGGCTGATTTTCATGCAAAAGTACTGAAAATTTACCGGAGTGTCATTATTCTGAACAGTTGAACGCTTCCCTGAGTTGTTCCAGTGCTTTAATCAGGGTTTGCCGCGGACAGGCCAGGTTCATCCGCATAAAGCCCTCCCCTCCCGGGCCGAATTGTATGCCTTCGTTGAGCCCGATCCCGGCTTTTTCAATCAGAAATTTTTTCAGCTCCGCGCTGCCCTTGCCTGTCTGACTGAAATCAAGCCAGGCCATATAGGTTGCTTCCGGCCTGATCACCTTAATCAGCGGAAGCTCTTTTGCTGCAAAGTCAATCAGCGTATTGATGTTTCCATCGATATAAGTGAGTAATTGGTCGAGCCAGGCGTCGCCATTTGTATAGGCGGCCTCCGATGCAATGTTCCCAAACAGATTACCCATCTCTATGTGAATGGCATCCAGCACCTTTCTGAATTTTTTCATCAGCAGCGGGTTGCTGATGATTACTGAAGCGGTGGCCATGCCGGCCATATTGAAAGTTTTGCTGGGCGCGGTCATGGTA
>JAAXUD010000601.1 GCA_013336205.1 Lentimicrobium sp.
CCGATCTCCACCTCAGATTATCGGTCTGAGGTGGCAAAACCTTATCCTTGCGGCCTATGCTGATAAACATCCGGCTAAATTGGGATGTTCCATGTTCACCGCGGAATTCACGTGGTTCGCGTGGTTCTCTTTTTTCGCGTGGGCCGCGGCCTTCTTTACCTTCTCTTGAATCGCGTGAATCTCTTGAATCGCGGGGTTCTCTTTCCTTACGGGTATCTTCAAAAACGTTCAGGTCTTTGGCATCACGATAATACTCCAGAAAACGGTTAAATTCAAGAGAGACAAATCGTTTGATAAGTTGTTCGCGATCCATGGATTCCAGCTTGCGGTAGATAACCGGCAAAAAAGTTTCAATTTCATCGTCCAGCGCTACTTTTTCCATGCGATCAACATGGTGGAAAAGTTGTTTTTCACAAACCTGGGCGCCGGTAGGAATCTTAGCCTGACCAAACTCACGGTTGATCATTTTCTCAATCTGCCTGATCTTGAATTTCTCTTTCATGTTAATGATCGAGATGCAGATGCCTAATTTGTCAGCCCTGCCGGTACGTCCGCTGCGGTGAATGTATATCTCGGTATCATCGGGCAGGTTGTAGTTGATAACATGGGTCAGGTCATTCACATCTAATCCGCGTGCTGCAACGTCAGTAGCAACAAGCATCTGAAGGTTTCCACTGCGGAAACGGTTCATCACATGATCGCGCTGAGCCTGGGACAGATCACCATGAAGGGAATCAGCGTTGTATCCGTCGCGAATCAGGGATTCAGCTATTTCCTGGGTCTCTATCCGGGTACGGCAAAAGATAATTGCATAGATACTGGGATTGAAATCGGCGATTCTCTTGAGGGCTGAATAACGATCGCGGGCATGTACAAGATAGTACATGTGCTTTACATTGGCAGTACCGGTGTTGCGTTTGCCAACAGTTTTAATAACCGGCTTGTTCATGTATTTTGCCAGGATGCGTTCAACCTGATCGGGCATGGTAGCTGAAAAGAGCAGCGTATACTTCTCTTTGGGAGTACATTCCAGGATGGTGTCTACATCTTCCTGAAAACCCATGTCAAGCATTTCGTCGGCTTCGTCGAGCACAACCCATTTTACATGACTTAAATCCACTCTTTTGCGGCGGATCATATCGTTCAAACGGCCCGGGGTAGCAACAATTACCTGGGGACCTTCACTCAGTTGCCTGATCTGGATCTCGATACTCGCACCTCCATAAACAGGGATGATTTTTATTTTTGGGATGAATTCCGCAAAACTCCTGAGATCGCGTGAAATCTGGAGACACAGTTCACGGGTGGGACATAGAATCAGTGCCTGTGCATTTTTTACATCAGGATTGATGTGGTGAAGCACGGGCAGTCCGAATGCCGCAGTTTTACCGGTTCCGGTCTGTGCAAGGCCTACTAAATCGGTTGGATTGGCAATCAGGGTGGGAATTACTTCTGCCTGTACAGGCATGGGTTCTTTAAAACCCAGGGCTTCAACCGCCTGCAGTAGCAGTGGATTTAAGCCAAGTTCTTGAAAATTAAGCATAAAATGAATTAGAAATAAGTGCGCAAAGGTACGGTTTTTATGCATTGATTTCCATAATATTGGAAAATAAAGTATCTGTAATATCAGCGCTGGTTTTTAACCGAATTTGTATCTTTGCAGAATCATAAAAAACCAAACAGAATGATCCGATTCTTCAGGGGTAAAAATATTTTCGCAGTAGGTTGCGGGCATGATCTTACTGGTAATGACATACAGAAACTCAGCTGGTTGTTCGGTGATGCCGAATGTCTTGAAGCCCGGTCTGTATCGGGCTTTTTTATTGGTCCGCGACGGGAAATGATCACGCCCTGGAGTACCAATGCTGTTGAGATTACCCAAAACATGGGTATAAACGGAATATTCAGGATTGAAGAATATACAACGGTTGAAGGTTCTGATGCCGGATTTGATCCAATGTTGCAGAAATTATTGACTGAACTCGACCAGGAACTTTACACAATTGTACATGATCCTGAACCAACCAGGTATATTGATGATATAGCAATTTATAACCATCAGGAAGGACTGGCACTCTCAAACGAAGAAGTTGAATACCTGAAAGAGCTGAGCAGCAGGCTGGGCCGGTCACTTACGGATAGTGAGGTATTTGGTTTTTCACAGGTTAATTCTGAGCATTGCCGGCATAAGATTTTCAATGGCACCTTTGTAATAGACGGGGAAGAAAAAAGTGAAACACTCTTCTCAATGATCAGAAAAACATCGAAACTTAATCATAATCGCATTGTTTCAGCATACAGTGACAACGTGGCATTTATCGAAGGTCCAAGAATATGGCAGTTTGCACCCCTGATGCAGGACAAGCCTGATTTTTTCGCCCTAAGAGAAATAGAGTCTGTTATTTCCCTGAAAGCAGAAACACATAACTTCCCTACTACCGTAGAACCATTCAATGGTGCCGCGACCGGCAGTGGCGGCGAAATACGTGACCGGATGGCAGGAGGGAAGGGCTCGATGCCAATTGCAGGAACCGCGGTTTATATGACTTCATATCCCCGCACCAGCGATACACACACCTGGGCCTCGGCTGTACCAGTCAGAAAATGGCTGTATCATACCCCTGAAGAGCTGCTTATTAAAGCCTCCAACGGCGCAAGTGACTTTGGAAATAAATTCGGCCAGCCTTTAATCTGTGGAAGCCTGCTCACCTTTGAGCACAATGAGAACGAAAGGACCTATGGTTACGATAAAGTAA
>JAAXUD010000602.1 GCA_013336205.1 Lentimicrobium sp.
CAAGCTGTAAACCGATATTTATCATACCTACTTCGTCATTCGTATTTCTTCATTCTCAAACCGCCATTCGTAAATCGTAAAACCGTAAATCGTAAATTCTTCATTCTTACTTCCTCATTCGTACTTCGTCATTCGAAATTCGTCATTCGAAATTCGTAATTCTAAAATCGTAAACCGTAAATCGCAAACCGTAAACCGTACATCCCTCATTCGTACTTCCTCATTCGTCATTCGTCATTCGTCATTCGTCATTCCTCATTCCTTCCTCCCGACATTTTGTCAGCCACAATGCAATGGCACATGCTTTGAGTATTCACGGCAAACAAACAAAAACTAAAACAGAATAGCTATGCAAACGGGAAAAATCAATGTACAAACGGAAAACATCTTTCCCATCATTAAAAAATTCCTGTATTCCGATCACGAGATATTTCTCAGGGAATTGATTTCCAATGCAGTGGATGCCAATAAGAAATTAATGGCCCTATCATCAATGGGCAGTATTAAGGAAGACCTTGGCGACCTTACCATTGAAGTAATCATTGACAAAGAAAAAGGCACACTGACAGTAAAAGACAACGGAATAGGAATGACCGCCGAAGAGGTTGACAAATACATCAACCAGATTGCTTTTTCAGGAGCGGAAGAATTTGTAAAAAAATACAAAGGGAAAAGCGAAGCGGATGCCGCTCAGCTTATCGGCCATTTCGGACTTGGTTTTTACTCCTCGTTCATGGTTTCGAAAAAAGTTGAAATTATTACCAAAACCTTTAAAAAAGGACCTGGCTCCAAAGCCGTTCGATGGGAATGTGATGGCAGTCCTGAATACACACTTACTGAAACCGAAAAAAGCAGCCGCGGAACAGATATAATACTTCACATTGCTGATGATTCTAAAGAATTTTTGGAAGAACCCCGCGTACTCGAACTACTAAAAAAATATTGCAAATTTCTCCCGATACCCATCCGTTTTGGAAACGAGAAAACCTGGGATAAAGTTGAAGGCGAAAAAGATGAGAATGGCAATGATAAATACAACGAAAATGAAAAGCCACGCATCATCAATAATGTAAATCCAGCCTGGAAACGCAAACCTGCCGATCTTACCGACGAAGATTACAACAGTTTTTACAGGGAACTTTATCCTTCGCTGTTTGAAAATCCTTTGTTCAATATTCATCTGAACGTAGATTACCCGTTCAACCTGACAGGGATTCTTTATTTCCCTAAGGTTAAACGAAACTTTGAAGTACAGAAGGAAAAGATACAACTCTATTCAAACCAGGTATTTGTAACCGACTCGGTTGAAGGAATTGTCCCTGACTTTCTCACTCTGATGCACGGAGTGCTCGATTCACCGGATATTCCGCTGAATGTATCGCGTTCATACCTGCAGAGCGATTCAAATGTTAAGAAGATTTCGAACCACATCATGAAGAAAGTGGCCGATAAGCTGGAGGAAATTTTCAAGAACAACCGGGAAGACTTTGAGAAAAAATGGGATGATATCCGGATTTTTATAGAATATGGAATTATTTCTGAGCCTAAATTCTATGAACGTGCCGAAAAATTCTGCCTCCTGAAAGACACTGCTGGCAAGTATTTTACTTTCGAGGAGTATAAGAATCATATCAAAGATGCGCAAACCGACAAAGATAAAAAGCTGGTGTTTCTCTACACAAGCGACACCGTTGAACAGCATGGATTTATAGAAACGGCCACCGGACGCGGATACAATGTCCTGATTATGGACGGCCCGATCGACAATCACTTTATCAATACACTGGAGCAGAAGTTCGAGAACACATCGTTTGTTCGTGTTGATGCAGATGTCGTTGACAAGCTTATTAAAAAAGAAGATCCAATGCCTTCAAAACTCAGCGATGAGGAACGCGATAAGCTTAAACCAGTATTTGAAGAAGTAGCTGGCAATGAACACTATAACGTTGTTTTTGAAAGTCTCAGCGAAACTGATTTGCCGGTTCAGATTACCCGTCCTGAGTTTATGCGAAGGATGAAGGATATGTCGATGCTTGGTGGAGGTGCTTCCTACATGGGAAGCCTGCCCGATTCTTTTAATCTTGTTGTGAATGGTAATCATCCATTGATTTCAAAGATGAATGAAGAAAAAGATGAAGAACAGAAGAAAATACTGGCCAGACAATTGGTTGACCTGGCCAGGTTATCACAAAATCTGCTGAAAGGGGAAGACCTGACCGGGTTTATTAAACGCAGCATCAGCCTGATATAAACAAATTTTTCCCGGATTTTAAAATGTCCGGGAAAAATTTTAATTACCAAAGTAAAAACCATTTAACTTTACAACAAACAAACAATAATAAAGATGAAAAAATCCTTAATAATCATACTGGCAGTTGCAGGCCTCGTGCTTATACTGATCATGTGGGGTAGCAGTCGCTACAACAGTCTTGTTACCAAAGAAGAAGGTGTGACAGCGGCCTGGGCGCAGGTTGAAAATGTTTACCAACGTCGTGCTGACCTTATTCCCAACCTTGTGAATACGGTTAAAGGATATGCCGACTTTGAAAAAGGCACCCTTACAGCAGTTATTGAAGCCCGTTCCAAGGCAACAAGTGTTACCATTGACCCAACCAAACTCAATGAATCAAATATCCAGCAATTCCAGCAAGCCCAGGATGGTTTGAGTTCCGCTCTTTCGCGTTTGATGGTGGTTGTTGAAAAATACCCTGACCTGAAAGCCAACCAGAATTTCATGGACCTTCAGGCTCAACTT
>JAAXUD010000125.1 GCA_013336205.1 Lentimicrobium sp.
GTGGGTACCTTGAATCCCAGTACATACAATTCATCAGCACCGTAAGATGCGGAATATACTGCTCAAAAATGCTGTGATAACTTTCAGGATGCGCATAGTAGTCATGCAGTTCAAACGCCTGACCATCGTTATGGGCTGAAAGATGTTCTTCTTTAAATATTACCTTGTATAAAAGATTGTTTGGCAATAACTCCCGCTGACTTAAATTGAGCAATTTCTCCGGTGAAATTTCCTTTACCGGAAGCAAGCCACAAATATCCTGAGCCCCTTGCGAAACATTGCCATAACCTGTAAATCCGATAGTAACAGGTCCCAGTTCAGCTGGCAGTCCTTTTTCTGCAATCTCCTGCCCTACTTCTGAAATTATCTTTTTTGCTTCAGCGAGCGAAGCATAACGAAATGCCTGGTTTATTTTTAAAAACGGGGTATCGTATCCATATTCTTTCAAACGCAAACCGAGCGACCACAATGAATTAATCATCCCGGCAAGTCCGGCATAACGGCCAAAGAAAATCAACCGCCTTCCCTGCTCGTCAACAATTTTTTCATAATCAATGAGATTACAATTCAACTCCATCATCTTTTTGAGCATCGGCATGTTGTATGTCTGCCCTTTGATAACATGAGAAAAGAAAACATAGGTTTTTTCAGGTTCAAAAAATGACAAGGGCATCTCCTTTACGCCAAGTATTACAGAGCAATCGTTAAGATTATCTGAAATCCGGGCTCCTGCTTTAATATATTCCTGATCCGAGAATATCCGTTTGGCAGAAGTCTGCACCACAATATCCAGCTTTTTACCTTTGATTAACCGCTCAACATGTCCTGGTGTCAGTGGCGCGCGCCTTTCCATTACATACTTGTCTTCGTGCCTTATTCCAATGAATTTACTCATATTTACTTTCCTTTTCTGGTATTTCGGTTTGATTTGAAATCGGGGCAAACTTATAAAAATTAGTCCATTATCCTTTACAAACTTTACGAATAATTTTGACAGAAACCAGACAATAAAAAAGCAGCCAACAAGCAATAGGGTGCTGCATACGAAAAGAAATTTTCTTAGGTTTGCACAAGAATCAATTATTATAGTTCAAGGCATGGCAATAAAAAAGTCGCTTATACGCAAGTTGTTCAGAATCATAAAGTTTGCTGTATTTTTCTTTTTTATCTCCACAATCACTGTTACTATTATTTATCGCTTTTTACCACCCCCGGTAACCCCGCTTATGATAGTAAGGGCCGCCGGTCATGCGCTCAAAGGCGAAAAAATGAAATTAGCCAAGGACTGGGTCAGTCTTGAAAACATTTCTCCCAATATGGTGCAGGCGGTGGTTGCTTCTGAAGATAACAATTATATGTTTCATTATGGAATTGATTTTGAGGCAGTTAAAAAAGCCCGTGAATTAAATAAGCGAAGCAAAGTACTCAGAGGCGCCAGTACAATTTCACAGCAAACAGCAAAAAATGTATTTCTATGGCCCGACCGTTCCTGGTTACGCAAAGGCCTGGAGGTTTATTTCACCGGTTTGATTGAAATCTTCTGGGGGAAACGACGTATTATGGAGGTTTACCTTAATGTTATTGAAATGGGCGATGGCATATATGGGGTAGAAATGGCTTCTCAGTTATACTTTAGCAAAACTGCCGCTACGCTCACCAAAGGCGAAGCGGCATTGATAGCTGCTGTGCTGCCAAACCCGCGCCGCTGGAGTCCGGCTGCTCCGACTTCGTATATTCAACGAAAACAACAGCGCATTATCAGAGCAATGAACCGGATTGAAAAGGTTGAGTTATAACAGATTTTATTAAAAGAGAAATACTCTTTTGATAGAATTATTCCAAATAAGACATTTCATTAAAACGAATAAGCTGATGGCATTATATTTGAAACGGCCTCGCAAAGGTTCACGTATAACCTGTCATTGTTATTCTTTGATTACAAATTAAAAAAATTGCATAATCCCAACTGCCTTTACGAACAATAAAACTTTTACCAACACATCAATCCTGAACAACATGAAGAAAAGACTACCACTAATGTTACTATTGGCCGCCTTGTTGCAACTCAGCAGTTTTGCACAACTAAGATCAAACCTGGTATTTTTCACAGAGCAGGGCGAGCGCTTCACCGTTATTCTGAACGGAATCAGGCAAAATCCAACACCTGAAACCAATGTAAAAGTAACCGACCTGATCGCACCCAATTATAAACTTAAAGTTATTTTCGAAGACCCGACTCTCGGCGAACTGGACAAAAATCTCATGTTTAATCAGGGCAACGAAACTACTTTTACGATAAAACGAAACAATAAAAACGAATATGTCATCCGTTGGATGAATGAAGTTCCGGTAGCCCAGGCCTTACCGCCGGCCCAGGGGCAACAGGTTGTGGTTTTCACGACACAGGCAGTACCGGTGCAACCAACAACTATAACACATACCACCACAACTGTAACCGACACTTATGGCGAACCTCAGCAAGGCAATGTCTCGATGGGAATAAATATAAATGACCCGGAGCTGGGAGTGAATTTTAATGTAAATGTCAATGGGGGCGATGTAAACAACAGTTCCCAGGTAACCACCACCCAAACTACAACTTCGTATACCACCACCACAACAACCGGTGGTTATCAGCAGGACCTGCCTCCGCAACCGGTTCAGCAGGCATATGTTATGCCAGGATACAATGGACCGGTAGGCTGCCCCTACCCTATGCATCCCGGCGATTTCCAGGGTGTAAAACAATCCATTGCCAGTAAATCATTTGACGATACCCGCCTTACCATCGCCAAACAGGTAATTGCCTCCAATTGTCTGCTCAGCGAGCAGGTAAAAGAAATAATGCTGCTTTTCACCTTTGAGGATACCCGGCTTGATCTGGCCAAATATGCTTATGGTTACACTTACGACATTGGTAATTATTATAAGCTGAACGATGCCTTTACCTTCGAATCAACCATTGAAGAGCTGAATGACTATATGAATGCTTTTCAGAGATAACAACAACTGTCAAATAAGAAAAAAGCCGGAGTTTGAGTTCCGGCTTTTTCTTTATCCAATCAATTCGTTAAGCAGTGATTTGGAATCCCTCCAGATGGGATAAGTTCGTTTTTTCCATAAAACATACCCCACAATCCCTGAGGCAACCAGTATACTCCAGTAAACACCATGTATAATCACCAGTTTTTCCAATATGGAAAACTGCATTAAACGGCCCGGATTCAGGAATGAAATACTTATTCCGGCATCTATCAGTAAAAGGATAAGCAGAATAATAATCCATTTCCAACTTAAAAAACGGTACCGTACAACATTCATTTCGAGCAGCTGTTTCAGTGGCAGGGTGTAATCGGCATTTTTCAGGCCACGATATTCCCTGCGGAAAAAGAAAGCCCCTGTTAAAAAAGCCAATACATAAAACAGGCCTCCGAGGCGGTCGTAAATTGTAAGGTCAGGATCGGGATTGATTATAAACAGCAGTGCGTAAAAAACAGTACAAAAAATATACAGGTAATATACAGACCTTATCATCCGTTTGTTGCGGTTGTCTTCTTTTTGCATCCGGTCGATCAGGGAATTCACATCTATTGTCTGATTCCCGTTCATCATTTCATTGTTATGATTCATAATGGCCTCCTTTCAACATGGTACGCAACTCTTCCCTGATCCGGTGAAGTTTGGTACGTACATTGGGTTCAGTGATTCCTATGATTTCCGCCATTTCTTTTGTCGGTATTTTCTCAATGGCAAGCGAAATCAGTAGTTTATCAATCACAGTCAACCGATTGATTGCATCGTGAAGAAGTGTCATTTTCAGTTCGTATTCAACTTTCTCCGGAGTTTCATCGGTTTGCATAAGTTCAGCAATGCCTTTGTTATCCATGGAGAGTGTGAATGCCGATCTGCGATTTTCTTTCAGAATATAACCCAGACAGGTGTTTACAGCAATGCGGTAAATCCACGTACTTAGCTTGGATTCGCCTCTGAATGAGCCAAGGTTACGCCACACATTGATCATCACCTCCTGCTGCAGGTCTTTGGTGTCGTCAAGCGAACGCGCATAGTGCCGGCAGATATTCCATACACGCCCCTGATGATCTGAAACAATTTCTCTGAAGTGTTCTTCTTTTGCTTTCATTTGTTGATCTGATCTGGCATTATGATCTTCGTTGGCAGCAAATGTTACATTTTTATTAAAACCTGATAATTTGTGGATTTGAAGGTTCGGAGAATATCAATGCTCCAATTGAATTGAAAGGGTAAAATTAACCTGAACACAAAGTCCAGGTAATTGAATATCAATCAAATATCGATTCCAATCAAAATGATTGGTAATAATCTGCCGCCTGGGTATTTTATCAATAATCCAACCACGCCATCAAATAAACTGACACAAATCACCGCCTCTAAAGTTAATACAGAGGGCTTGTTGCGACCAGCCAATCGTTGGTCAAATATATCAAGCTTTCAGTATCGGGGCCCTTCACCCCAGAAATTGGAAAACTCATCTGCATCTTCGCCATAAGCTGCAACAATCTGATTTTCTTTCATCTTGATGGTACATTGCTTTCCGGCGGTTTCAGAGAAAATAATATGGTATTCTTCTTTCCTTTCATCTACCAATACCACCTCAGCCAGGTCTTTTCCAACTTCAGGAATACCAAGATTGGCATGGCAAACCGGGCAGAAAAAGTCAATATGCTCCCCTTCCGAATAGGTAAATCCAGGCACATGGATTATGGAATAGTTACCGAGTTCCGGGCTGAACAACACCAACCCCCTGACACCTTTTTCTGTTTGCGCAGAAAAGATAATTGAATTCTTGATCTTAAGGTCCGATCTGCATGATGGACACAAAAACCGGTTTTTCATAGTTCGTTTTCGTTTAAAGCTGAGTCCTGAATTATATATATTCAACTGTCTGTTAAGCCTTTGCTTGCATCTGCAAAATACTTAGAAGCGTAAGAATTACTGATAACCTGCCAGATAAATGTAGCCGGTTTTGATTATTATCATCTATACCGGTATCTGAAACAGCATGGTTTTCAGTGAATCCTCCATCTTGATTTTAGTCCGGGCCAACGCTACTTTTTAAAGCTGAAAAGTCAAAATCATTGATCAATCCCAGTGTTTTAGTAAGAATTTCCTTTGTTTTTCCCGGATTGTTCAATCCCTGAATTTCAATTTTCACAATGGTAGTTCCGGTAAAAAGAAAGTAGCGGATATGAGTGTTGTACACCGTTTTTCCGGTAGGTCCTGTAATTTCGTTGATACAGGGTTTGTTTGAATCTATCATCCAGAGTGTTCCACCGGCAAAATCTTCTTCTTTCGCTTCACTCACCTCAAACCCGCTTTTATTTTTGAAAGACTCCATATCCTGAGCTATTCCATCCATATCTTTCAACATTTTCAGCATAATACTACCCGTTTCATCACCGGTATTGTACCACCTGATATCAGCATCCATTCTGCCATCGAAGGCATCTTCCTGGCATCCGTTGTATTCATTCAGCGGGACTACGATGTTTACATTCACCGAAGATTCTATCCCCATTACCTGTTTGCTAACCTTTCTGACGGTCTGATTTACATAATCCCAGGGAACAAGTCCATCAGTCAGTCCCTTTGTCTGGGCGTAACCAGAATTGAGAAAACCATTGAAAATAAGTGGCATTAAAAGACAAATAACAAATGATCTGTTCTTCATGAATAACATTGTTAGGGTTAGCAATATTTGATTAAAAGCAAGGATTATACTGAGCTGATTTTGAACCAAATGCAATGCGTTTGATTTCAGTTCAAAAAATGTCAGGTAAAAATACGTCGTTTTCTGTAATTCTGTCCCCGGCTTGCGCTTTCTTTTAATTTTAGCAGAAAAATTGAGACTACTTTTTTAAAGCAATGCAACGATCTTTTTGTGAAATAATCACCAATAAGGTATCTCTATCCTGCATGATAGTTGAAAATTAAAAGGAATTTTATACGCGGGCTGCTGTTTATGGATCAGGCGGGTATGCATTGTGACCCATAGAAACTAAAAGGTTTCAGTAAGATTTTCATCCCGGCATTTTAAAAAAAGAATTAGTAACTATATGTATTTCACACTTCCCGAAAAATATTTTTTTGTACCTTTGCACCCTTGTTTTGGCAGGCCTAACCTGCATAGAATCAGACCTGACAATATTCATTTAATCAGATAAAACCTAAGTAACAATGGGAAAAGAAAAGACCAGAAAATCGGTTTACACATTCGGCAACAAAGAAGCCGATGGCGATGCAAGCATGAAAAACCTGCTTGGTGGCAAAGGCGCTAACCTTGCAGAAATGAACCTGATCGGGGTTCCGGTTCCTCCGGGATTCACAATTACCACTGAAGTTTGTACCGACTACAATAACCTCGGCCGTGAGAAAGCTGTTGCGATGATCCGCCCTGAAGTGGAAGCAGCTGTGAAGTATGTTGAGAAAATTATGGGTGCTAAATTTGGTGACAAAAAGAATCCGTTACTACTCTCCGTTCGTTCAGGTGCTCGCGCATCTATGCCTGGCATGATGGATACTGTGTTGAACCTTGGTTTGAATGATGAAGCTGTTGAAGGAATTGCCAAGAAATCCGGAAATGAGCGCTTTGCATGGGATTCCTATCGCCGTTTTGTTCAGATGTTCGGCGATGTGGTTCTCGGAATGAAACCTGCCTCTAAAGAAGATATTGATCCTTTCGAAGAAATCATGGAACACATGAAAGAAGAGAAAGGCATTGAACTGGATACAGAATTTACAGTTGACGACCTGAAGGAACTGGTAAAACGTTTTAAAAAAGCAGTAAAGAAAGTTACCGGACATGATTTCCCTGTTGATCCATGGGAACAACTCTGGGGATCAGTTATGGCTGTTTTCGATAGCTGGATGAACGAACGTGCCATTTACTACCGTAAACTTAACAACATACCTGCCGAATGGGGAACCGCCGTTAATGTACAGGCTATGGTTTTCGGAAACATGGGCCTCAATTCAGGCACCGGTGTTGCCTTTACCCGCGATGCAGGAACCGGCGAAGACCTTTTCAATGGCGAATACCTGATCAATGCACAAGGTGAAGACGTGGTTGCCGGTATCCGTACCCCGCAGCAAATCACCAAAGAAGGTTCAAAACGCTGGGCGAAACTTGCCAATGTTACCGAAAAAGACCGTGCTGCCAACTATCCTTCACTGGAAGAAGCAATGCCGGCTATTTATAAAGAACTGTTGGAAACACAGCAGAAACTTGAAGATCATTACCGCGATATGCAGGACCTTGAGTTCACCATGCAGGACGGTAAACTCTGGATGCTGCAGACCCGTAACGGAAAACGCACCGGTGCCGCTATGGTAAAAATTGCCATGGATATGCTCAAACAG
>JAAXUD010000603.1 GCA_013336205.1 Lentimicrobium sp.
CTATCGGATGATATTTAATATTTTACAAACCAAAAATGAATTTTCCCAATAAATTGATAATCAGTCGATTAAAAAAGCTTAACGCAGTGATAGAATAAAGCCAGCTTAATTTAAATAGCAATCGCCGGGTCTGAATAAACCCGGCGATTGTTTTTAAAACTGATTGTTAATACCTTTTTATATTAACGCTGGAAACCCCGGCATCAATATCGACTATAATTTTCCTGGTGGCTTTGTCAAAATTATCAGTTCTGAAAAGGCCCTGACTTATCTTTTTGAAACCTTCAAAGTTTCTGCTTGACAGTACCGTTTCGGTGCGTAACTCGGCCCCGGCACTTTCCGGAATCTGAAGGTCGATAGAAGAAGCGCCGGCATTAATATTAACTTCGGTAAAGTCGCTCAGTTCACTTAATTTTATGTCTATTGAAGAGGCTCCCCCGTCAATATTGAGTTTACCAACCTTATAGTTGCTCAGGTCGAAATCGATGCTTGCAGCGCCAATGTCAAAATTCATGTCCCAGACAGGCTTTGGATTTAATCCAAGTTTGACCTGCATTCCTTTATTATGAAACTTAACTTGTGAATCTTCAATCTTAAGGTTGATGATCCTATTGGTACTGTCATCCTCTGAAGTCATGCTGTAGTTGCCAATATCCCCTTTTTTCCAGAAGGTCAGCAATTTATCAGCCGGTGCCTCATCAGTCATTCTGAAATCACCGGCGGCTGCTTCCAGGTTTAACTCAACCCGCTGAATAGATGAATCATAGGATTGAAATAACTCCTGTTCAGCAGTCCCTTCTTTCCAGTTATCGTCTTCCCAGTTTTTCTCATAGCGGTGATTATTCCCATCCCATCCAAAACTGTAGTAACCGGATTTGTCGAAAGTGCTCACCAAAACTACAGAGACACCTATAGCAACCACAGAAAAAATAAGTTTCAGATAGTCTTTTACAGGAATGAGCGATATGCCCCAGAGAATGAGAATCAAAGGCCAAAGCCTCCAGATGGTCATCCAGTCAAAAAAGATTACCCCTACATTTTTGAGAATAAAAAGAATCCCGATCAATACCAGGACAACTCCCCAGAATATTTTACGATAGCTCATGGTTATTGCTTTTTGTTGAAATTTTAAAAATGTAATTAAACCTCACCACCCTCTTCAGGGTTCTTGCTTTTTTTAGGCAAACTATTTAATATCAGAACTACGCCCACTACAACAAGCAGTAATGGCCAGAAATCGCTGAAATTGATGTGTGGAATAAAGCGCTCTGCCAGGAAAAAGGCACCAATTAATATAAGAACCACTCCACCAATCAGACTACCTTCAAATTTGCGTTTTTCGGCTATGCCAGGTTCAGTGCCAAAACCCTTTTCTCCATTTTCAAAACCCTCGAAGGTTTCACCAACACCGCCTTTACCACCTTTGGATTCTGAAGATGATGGGGGTGTGTTGTATGCATTGTAGGTTCCGAAAGTGTACTTTTCAGGAAGTACAATCCACAGGATTACATAAAGCAGGACTCCGCTTCCGCCAAAAACAGCCAACAAAACAAAAATAAGTCTTACAATTGTGGGATCCATGCTGAAAAAATCAGCCAGTCCGCCTGCCACCCCACCAATGACCCGTCCGTGAACGGAGCGGTACAATCTGTTCTCTGCCATAATAGTATTTTATTGTTACGGACAGTTTGACGCAGGGGAATGAAAAAGGTTACACCGCTATTTAAGCTTGTCTTGTCTGCCTGCTGATTCGCTGGGAAACAAGGATGCTTAATTCATAAAGTCCATATAGAGGAATGGTAACCAGTATCTGACTGATAATATCGGGAGGGGTAATAATAGCGGCTATTGTAAGCAGAATCACAAGGGTATACTTGCGGTTGCGTTTCAGAAATTCGGGTGTAATAATCCCTACTTTGGTAAGAAAGAAAACAAATACCGGTAGCTCAAACACCACGCCAAGTGAAAATGTTACAGAAACAACCGTACTGATATAGGATGCAAGTGATATCTGGTTGCTGACCGATTCACTCACCTGATACGTGCCAAAAAAACTTAAGGTAAGCGGTACAATTAGAAAGTAGCTAAATAGTACACCTAAAATGAAAAGCAACGACATACTAAGAACTGCCCCCCTTGAATTTTTACGTTCCTTATCGTATAAAGCCGGTTTTATAAACCGCCAGATTTCCCAGATCACATAAGGTGCCGCTACAATTAATCCGGCAAAAAAACTGATGTACATGTGGGTGGTAAACTGACCCGAAAGGTTAATATTGATAATTTTAAGGTCGAAATTACCCAGACATAGAGATGGAATATTGGCCCAGACACCAAGCTGGCATAATAAGCGGTTGGTAATGAAATCAGGGTCTTTCGGCGCAAGAATCAGCTGATCAAAAATAAATTCGCGGTTGATAAAGGCGACGATAGCCACAACCACGATCGCAATGGCAGAGCGGAACAAGTGCCCCCTGAGTGCATCAAGGTGATCCCAGAATGACATTTCCACTTCAGGGTCGGGGGCTGTAATTTTTTTCTTGTTTGTTACTACCTCAGGCATAAGCTGTAACTAGATTAAGTTGCCAAAAATACGCATTCTGTGCGACCTGCAATCCGCTTACCACAATATAGTGGCAGAATCTTATTTTGATGTGCTGACGCAATGGTGATCAATAAGCATTAAATTGGAACCGCCAATTATTCATTATTGTCAACGTTTTAAAATCTCTCCACCAAATTGA
>JAAXUD010000604.1 GCA_013336205.1 Lentimicrobium sp.
GCCAGCGCGAGTTCATAAGCCCCTTGCGCGCAACCCAGCCCCATGGCTGCAATTGATAAGCGGCCTGAATCCAGGGTTGAGAGCATGATTTTTGAACCATCACCTATTTTCCCGAGTACATTTTCTTCAGGTACCCGGCAATCATCAAAAAAGAGCTGGGCGGTATCTGAGGCCCGCCACATCATCTTGCCGTGCATTGTATTCCGGGTAAATCCAGGCGTGTCCTTGTCGACCAGGATGGTAGTAAACTCCTTTTTGCCGTGTTTCTCACCAGTCACGGCCTGAACGGTGGCGCCAACCGAAATATCGGCCGAGCCATTGGTGATAAATATCTTTGAGCCGTTGATTACCCATTCCCCGTTTTCAATCGTAGCCCGTGTTTTTGACCCACGGGAATCGGAACCGGCATCAGGTTCGGTTAATCCGAACGCCCACAAGGCCTCACCCGTGCATAGGCGGGGCAGATATTTCATTTTCTGCTCCTCTGTGCCATAGTAATACAATGGACCGACCCCCAACGAGTTGTGGGCAGCAAGCGTGGCCGCCTGGGATCCGTCTATTCGGGCAAGTTCCTCAACTGCAATAATATAGGCGAGATAATCCATCTCATGCCCCCCATATTTTGCAGGCAGGTAAATGCCAAACAAGCCAAGTTCCCCCATTTTGCGGGTTAAATCGGTTGAGAACTGAGCCTTTTCATCCAATTCCTGGGCGATTGGCTTTATTTCACGTTCGGCAAAACTCCGCACAGTTTCGCGGATCATCCGGTGCTCTTCACTTAAGTTGTAGTCCATAATTTTTTAATTTTTTTAGCCACAAAGACACAAAGTCTCAAAGGATCACGAAATTTTTAGAGAATTCAGTTCAAGGTTGATTATCAGCGTATTATTCTTTTAATTCCCTGTTTAATAATGGGTACGTTAAAGTTAATCAGATATCCCAGGCGCCTGTTTGTCAGTCTAAGATGACTTATGACCTGGGCTGTGTAAACAGGATTCATCGTTTCTACTGCCTTAAGTTCACAAATTACCAATTCGTTGACAAGAACATCCAAACGAAAACCCTCTTCAAAAAATAGTCCATCAAAAAAAATCGGAACATCCAATTGTCGTTTCACATCAAATCCGGCCTTTGTCAAGACATGACAGAAACAGACTTCGTAGACCTTTTCTAACAAACCTGGACCAAGCTCTTTATGAACTATATATGCAGCTTCGACAATTGCTTTTCCGATTCTTTCTTCCTCGTCTGTAAGTGGTTGAAAAATTGTCATTATGATTCACTAACAGATTAATTTATAAAAGATTTTGTGCTCCCTGGTGACTTAGAGTCTTCGTGGCAAAAAGTTAGTTCAAATGTATCAGTCGGGCACTCCCATCCACCATGTCCCCTTCTTTTACAAGCAGTTTATCAACCGTACCAGCTGCCGGACTCAGAATATTATTTTCCATTTTCATGGCTTCCACTACCATCAGCACCTGTCCTTTCGTCACTTTATCTCCTGCTGATACATTGATTTTGAGTACTCTGCCCGGCATTGGTGAAACAATATTTCCCGGGTCAATGTTCATTAATCCGGATTCTGCAAAGGTGACGTTTTCAGGACCGGCCATATCCGGTCGCTCTATCAGGAATTCAAAGCTTTTATAGGTTACCGGGAAGCGTCCCTTCTCATCCTGTCCGATGTAAACAGAATGGCTGACTCCATCCAGGCAGAGTTTAGATAGCAACCCAACTGATGTTAAATGAGCTACGCGTTCATTTGTCTCTACTTCATATTTTAATTGATTCTCATTCAATTCAATAAGCTTTATGGATTGAACCACACCATCCAATAAAACCAGCGGTTCAGGCAGGTGTCGCCAGTAGCCAATGGTTTGCCAGACATTTTTATTTCCGCTTAGGTTTGTTGTCATACTCTTCAAAAAGCCCGAAATCATAGGAATTTCATTTGAAATTGAGGATTTCAGTTCGTTCGTAAAATCTACGAGATCTTCGAGGTGGTCATCAATATACCTTGTGGTGATGGTGTTTTCTATAAATGCAGGATATTGGATGATTCCGTTCAGAAATGGAATATTGGTCCGGATTCCCTGAACCGCATAGTTTTCCAGGGCTGTCACCATCCGCTTACGGGCTTCTTCTCTGCTTTCGCCCCAGGCAATGAGTTTTCCAATCATGGGGTCGAAAAAGGAGTGGATCTGACCTTTCCCCTCAATCTCCATGCTGTCAACACGTATATGTTGACCAAAAGGTTCGTGATACAGGCTGATAAAACCCGGTGAAGGCATAAAGTTATTAGAGGGATCTTCTGCATAAATCCGGCATTCAATGGCATGGCCGGATTGTTTCAGGTCTTCCTGTTTTATCCTGAGAATTTCGCCGGCTGCAATCCTCAGTTGTTCTTCGATTAAGTCAATGCCTGTGGTCATTTCCGTTACCGGATGCTCCACCTGGATGCGGGTATTCATTTCCAGAAAGTAGTAGTTCAGGTCACTGTCAACCAGGAATTCAATGGTTCCGGCGCTGTAATAGTCAATAGAGGAGGCCAGTGCAACGGCCGCTGCCCCCATTTTCTTCCGGATGTCAGGCGTAAGGGTCGGTGAGGGGGCTTCTTCTACAATCTTCTGATGACGTCGCTGTGCCGAACACTCCCGCTCAAAAAGGTGAACCATGTTGCCATGTTTATCGCCTAAAATCTGTACTTCGATGTGGCGGGGATTTTCCACAAATTTT
>JAAXUD010000605.1 GCA_013336205.1 Lentimicrobium sp.
CCTGTCCTTAGCACGATGTCTGAATTATTCGGCCACAGACTTTTAGATGAAGCTGCTTCAGTTAATGATGAAATAATAAACAAAATATTAAGCGAAACATTCATCTCCGATAGCAACCTTTATGAACTTACTTTTGGTAGAGTTGAAACGGAGGAAAGCGATAAATTCAATTCTCTTACTGGAATTAACCGGTTTTTCGGAATCACACTGCATATGGCTGACGAATTGTTTGGAGTAGCAGCCATTGGCCTGCGGCCCGATCAGCCTGATCCGGACCATGAAACGATAAGATCTTTTGCTTACCTCTCCTCATTAACACTTAAACGTAGAAAAGCCGAAGAAGACCTCAGGGAAAGAGAAGACCGCCTGATAAAGATTGTAAATTCATCGCAGGATGCCATGATTATTATGGATGCCAGTGGCAACATTTATCTTTGGAACCTGTCTGCTGAAAAAATGTTTGGCTACACTGCAAATGAAGTCTCAGGTAAAAATCTGCACAAACTTATCGCTCCAAGCCGTTATTTCAGTGAACACCTGAAAGGATTTTCAAATTTTGTTGAAAGTGGGCAAGGTGCAGCACTCGGCAAACTAATTGAAATTCAAGCTATTAAAAAAAATGGAGAAGAATTCCCTATTGAACTTGCTTTATCTGCCATCAGAATCGACAATTCATGGTTCTCTGTAGGAGCTGTCCGTGATATAACTGAACGTAAAAAGGCGGAAGAAGCATTAATTAAAAACGAAAAGAAATACAGGGAACTATTTGACTCCAACAAGGATGGCGTTGCGGTTTTGCGCATCAATCCCGATAATAAGATAGCATCATTTGTTGAGGTAAACGAAGCTGCGGCCAACATACTTGGTTACACCCGTGAAGAATTGCTGGCAATACCGGTAAACGAGCTGGACTCAGAATATACAGAACAAAGAGGGACGGAAAGACGCACTGCGCTGATTAAGAATGGGAGCTATTCCTTTGAGTCACATTTTTTTCATAAATCAGGACGCCTGATTCCCGTGGAAGTCAATGCATCCTTTATCAATTATGATGGCATCCCTTCATTTTTAAATATAATCAGGGATATTTCCGAGCGTAAATTCAGGGAAAAACTGCAGATAATGCAGTATAATATAGCCAATGCGATGATAAATGCCAACTCTCTTTATGCATTGTATGAAGCGGTGAGAGATGAACTTTCCAACATTATTGATACCACGAACTTCTATGTTGCATTCTACAACAAAGAAACCGGCATGATGCAGGCTCCTTTCGAAAAGGAGATGGATATTTTAGAAGAGTGGCCTGCTGATAAATCACTTTCCGGATATGTTGTAAAACAAAGAAAATCCCTGTTACTAAATAAAAACCAGGTATCGGAAATGGCTGAAAAAGGTATTATTAACCTTATAGGTACCCGTTCTGAAAAATGGTTGGGTGTGCCGCTTTTTAGTGGTAAGCAAGCCATTGGAGTAATGGTTGTTCAAAGCTATGACAACCCGAATGCCTACAATGAAGATTCAAAATATGTACTCGAACTCGCGGCCCACGAGTTGGGCAATTATATAAGCCGCAAAGAAGCCGAACAATATGCCATCAAACTCTCAAAAGCCGTTGAGCAAAATCCGATCAGCATCGTTATCACGGATAGAGATGGTATTATCGAATATGTAAATCCGAAATTCACCGGCATTACCGGCTACTCCAAAGCTGAGGCCATTGGAATGAAACCAAGTATTCTCAAATCCGGCGAACATAGTACAGAATTCTTTAAAAATCTATGGAATACCATCACCGCTGGCGCTGACTGGCAGGGCGAGATGAAGAATAGAAAGAAGGATGGCTCTTTCTACTGGGAAAATGCTGTTATTTCTCCGATTTTAAATGATGAGGGTGTAATTACAAACTTTGTAGCCGTCAAAGAAGATATTACTGAAAAGAAAAAAACGATCGAAGAACTGGAGAAAGCCAAACTGAAAGCCGAAGAAAGTGACCGGCTGAAAACTGCCTTTCTGCAGAATATCTCCCACGAAATCAGAACCCCGCTCAATGGCATACTCGGCTTCTCCGAATTACTTATCCAGGACTGGACAACGCCGGAAGAAAAAGCAGAATACAATGAGGCAATCCAGATCAGCGGCAGACGACTGGTCGAAATTGTCAGTAATGTGCTTGACATTTCGATTATTGAAACCAGGCAGGTAATACTGAACCCCGCAGCTTTCAATCTTAATTCCTTAATGACCGACCTCTATAATTTTTACCGCAATCAGGCTATACAAAAAGGATTGCAGTTATTTTACCTGCCCGGAACCAAAGATAATACGCTGACAATCACGGCTGACCGGGCGCGCATCAATCAGATTTTTACCAACCTGATTAACAATGCGATAAAATATACTAAAAAAGGAACAATCAGCTTTGGCTATACCCTGAAAAACGGATTGGTGGTATTTAATGTAAGCGACACCGGCATTGGAATTAATCCAGCACACCATGCCATGATATTTACCAGGTTTTATCAGGCCGATGACACTACTGCCCGCAATTATGAAGGGGCCGGGCTTGGTCTGTCCATCAGCCAGGGATTGGTGAAGGCGATGGGTGGTGAAATCTGGTTCGAATCTGAACCGGATAAAGGGACTTCCTTCAGTTTTTCAATCCCTGTGCCTGATATTGCCGAAGTACCGGAAGTGGTAATAAAAGCTGAGAGCCCGGACACCGGC
>JAAXUD010000126.1 GCA_013336205.1 Lentimicrobium sp.
TTCCTGATATTCTATAATCCGATAAGTTTAAGGTATTATCTTCGCACAAGAACAAAGTAACCGCAGCATGAAACGTATTTCTATTTCCTCAATAATATTGCTAAGCCTGTTATCAGGCATGTTTAACTCCACTTTTGGCCAGGACAATAAATCATCGAAGCAAAAGCTTATCTACAAATTCGATATTAAGGAAGAAATCGCTCCACCTGTCTGGCATAAAACCCGGAAGGCTTTTGAAGAAGCCAAAACCATGAAGGCAGATATTGTGCTTATTCATATGAATACCTATGGCGGAATGCTCGAATCAGCCGATTCAATCAGGACAGCCGTTTTGCAATCCAATATTCCGGTCTGGGTATTTATTGACAACAATGCTGCATCGGCAGGTGCGCTTATTTCAATTGCCTGCGACAGCATTTATATGCGGCCGGGTGCTAATATTGGTGCAGCAACAGTCGTTGACCAGACCGGCAAACCATTGCCTGACAAATATCAGTCCTATATGCGCTCAATGATGCGCTCAACAGCAGAAGCAACTGGCAGAAACCCTGATATTGCTCAGGGCATGGTCGATCCCCGCATTTATATTGAAGGTATCACAGATACAGGTCAGGTTATTACTTTTACGACATCAGAAGCTTTAAAACACGGATATTGTAATGCTGAAGCCAACACCATTGAGGACATTCTAAAGTACACAAAAACAGGTCGCTATAAAATTGTTGAACAAAAGCTTACAGCCGCAGATAAAATCATTGCCTTCCTAACCCAGCCGGCAGTCAGTGGAATTCTGATTATGCTGATAATTGGCGGTATTTATTTTGAATTACAAACACCTGGGATCGGATTTCCACTGGCAGCCGCAGCCGTGGGTGCAATGCTTTATTTTGCACCGCTCTATATTGAGGGACTTGCGGCTAACTGGGAAATTCTGATTTTTATCATAGGAGTGGTGCTGGTGCTCATCGAGTTGTTTGCTATTCCGGGTTTTGGAGTTGCGGGTATATCAGGCATTGTTTTGATAGTTACCGGGTTAACGCTCAGCATGATAGGCAATGTTGGCTTCGATTTTACCGGCGTGCCCTTAAAAGGCGCAGTAATCTCATTTTTCATTGTCATTATTGCTTCGTTTGCTTCATTGGTTTCTTCGTTTTTCATCACCCGTAAGCTCTTTGGTGGTCATACTGTATTTGGCGACCTGGCTTTGTTAAGCACTCAGCAATCAACAGAGGGTTTTGTTTCATCCGATAGTCATTACACTGAAATGATCAGGAAACCCGGCATGACCCACACCATATTGCGCCCGGCAGGTAAAGTCGAGATTGAAGGCGAGTTTTTTGATGCGGTTGCCGAATCTGGCTACATCGAAAAAGATGAACCCATTGTTGTTGTGA
Source organism: Lentimicrobium sp. (assembly GCA_013336205.1). Classification (GTDB taxonomy): domain Bacteria; phylum Bacteroidota; class Bacteroidia; order Bacteroidales; family Lentimicrobiaceae; genus Lentimicrobium. Next base: position 1,395 of record JAAXUD010000126.1, read on the forward strand.
ATTATGAGAATGCACAGCTAATTGTCAGAAAAGCCTGATAAATAATGAGTAACAGCAGAATTCAAATCCTTAAAGCTGATATTACAACGATTAAGTGTGATGCAATTGTAAATGCGGCCAACTCAGGTTTACTGGGTGGCGGCGGGGTTGATGGTGCTATTCACCGGGCTGCCGGACGCGAATTAAAGGAAGCTTGCCGGCTATTGGATGGCTGCGAAACAGGTAAGGCAAAAATCACCGAAGGATTCCGGTTACAGGCTAAATTTATCATTCACACAGTAGGACCGGTATGGCGGAGTGGAAACTTCAATGAGGCTGAACTACTGAAATCCTGTTACATTGAAAGCCTGAATCTCGCAGTAGCCCATAACTGCAAAACAATTGCTTTTCCGAATATCAGCACAGGCATTTATGGATTTCCCAAAGAGGAAGCGGCCCGAATAGCTTTAGGAACAGTTTCGGATTTTCTGGCAACCAATAATCTTCCCGAAATCGTACTGTTTACCTGTTTCGATTCTGAAAACCTGGAAATCTACCAAAGGGTTTCTTCTGGAGCTTAATTCTCAGGATTGTCGCGCGCTTTAAGTGACTTATATGCCTGATAATCGGCATAATTCCAGCCTTGCCAGGAAATTTGATTATACCCTTTGGTAAAATCAGCGCACCGCTCCTCTACCTTTTCCTTGTAGTAATCAAGCGCCATATATTCCCGGTAATAATCGAATTTACCTTCCTGGGCAACTCTGATTTTATCAATTTGCTCAGTTGAACGTTTAAGCGCTGGTAACGCACTGCTGTTCAGTGTAATCATAAACTCCGGATGGAAAAAAGCTTTTTCACTTCGTTGCACATTAAAGGAAGCTATAATCTTGTCCCAGTTAAAAAAACCGAGACCTATTAAAATCACATAAGCCGCAATTCCATTGTAATGAAACAAATACTGATGCGTTTTGCGCTGTCTTATTTTGAATATAACAGTCGCAATTCCGAATAGTGTTAACAAAAGAAAAGCATAAACCCCAATGCGTTTATAGGCCAGATTAAAATGATGGATATACCACATATTCCTTACCCCGACAGAAATCACCAGAATCGCATTCTGCACCATCCAGATCATCGCCAGATTGAGCAATAAACCGCGTTTGGGATAGAAATTAAGGTTTGCCCTGAAATAATAAAGTACTATGAATATCGAAATGATAATTGAGAAAATCAGCAACCAGGTGCCTTCGTGGACGAACTGTTTCAGATAAAGTCCATTCCATTCAAAAAAGAACCAGACATTATAAATATCAAGCCCGTTCATAACAGCAAGCAACAAGTTCAATAAAACAAGCATTACAACGCCTGATCTGTATTCCGTTTTTAATGAGTTCATTCTTCCTGAAAACAGCTGTCGCGTCCGGAATAACTGCATTCCGGCCTTTTCACTGAACAAGAGCAGAAACCTGTTTGATTTTCCGGACAGGAAAGCAATAAATATTAAAAAACCAGCAATAAATAACCAGAAAGCGGCAGGAGAAATAAAACGCATCAGTACTTCGAAAAAGTCTGCCAGTCGTTCAATTAATCCTCCGGTGAGTTTATTAAAATATGGGCTTGCAGAAGCATAAAGCGTTGTAAAAATCAATAATGCAACAATTGGTGCTATGATCACCAGTATAAATCGCAAAAGCTTCCGGCCACTGCTTTTTTGTCCGGTAAGTTCAGTAAAGTCCTTAAAATACTGGTAAGGAGCAGTAATCAGCGCAAAAACTGAAGCTGTAAAACCATTGATTAATAGTTTCATATCAGTAGCTGCAACAAACCCAAGTAAAAGAATCAATGAGAAAATGTTGGCGGCCATAGCCATTGTAGAACCATGAACAACCACCATGATTGCACTCAATAATGCACCTGAGCTGAAGAGCAACTGGAAACGGTTTTGCTTAATTAACCGGCCCGACCAATAAATGCCTCCGAGTAACAAAAGGTTAAACAAGAAAACATTAAGCCCGGCCTGTTGTCCTTTAAACAAGAAAACAAAGATCAGGGCAAACACGATTGGGGAAATGAGGAAGTACTTCTTCATGTTACATGTTTGATTTCCACAATAACGCACAAAGAAGCTAAAATCGTACTCAGTCAAACCGAATACTGGAAAATATTATCAGGTTTTGCGATTTTAGCAGGGTATGGCCATCGAAAATAAAAGGAAAGAGGTGCATTAAGAAGCAAAAAAGTCAATTCTAATCAAGTTTGTATAGGGTGAATGATTCATCAGCATATAAAAAGTTGTAACTGAACCTTCTGGTAAGTTTATGATTATCAATAATAAGATAAGAGGCCCCAAGTCTGTATAGTGAATCAACCTGGTTTTCAGTAACCAGTTCATCAACTGTCCAGCCTTTTCTGTTTGCAAAATAAATTAACTGTGGTGAAGCGCCTCCATTAACAATAATAAGTTTATCCTTTGGAATAAAACCATCTGCCACTCGCTCAAGTTCAACCTTATAACGCTGATTTTCTTTAATAAAAAAGTCCTGATTTTGATTTGAAATACCTTCTATACTTATTAAAATGACAACTACAATGGCAATTTTTGCATTGAATTTTGATAGTGCATATCCGGCCAATAAAGCCATAACCGGGGCGAATGGGATTATATAATAGTTATGTAACGGGAAAACAGCCCCTGTTTTAATCGCAAACAGTAAAAATACCAGGGTCGTCAGCAAAAATCCGGCTTTGGCCAACAGATTTTCATTTCTGAAAAAGTAGTAAATACCAACCAGAAAGCAGGCAAATCCAATAAACGAGTTAAGAGAACTAAAGAAGAATTTTTCCAGAAATCTGAATAAATATGGCCTGATTTCAGACATCCCTTCAATAATTCCTTTTGGAAAATAGAGCTGGTATCGAAAAGTCTCTACCAGGGTTGGCACCCAATAAAAATACCAGAGAAAAGTAACTGCAACAGCAACTCCTGATGTAATGAAAATATAAATCCGGTTTTTCCGGTCAAACTTTTTATCCAAAAGTAAAATACCAACCACCGGCAGCAAACTTAAAGCCGGAATTTTGCAAAGCATGCCCAGGGTTGAGAATATAAAAAACAGGGAGAGATTCAGCCAACCTCCCTTTTCCATGTATAACAAGCTAAACAGTATGCCGATCAGCATCAGGGAAACGCTGAAAGTATCTGGCATTATCTTTCGTGAAAAGGAAAACCAGATTGAGGCAAGAAATACTAAAGTTGAAAAGAAAGCGATTCTGTCACTAAATAACTTTTTAATCAGCAGAAAAAATGCATAAGTGCCAAGGCTGGAGACAATCAGGTTGATGAGCCTTCCATACCAGTGAGTATAGCCAAAAACAGAAGAGACGAGGTAAATCAGGTAATTGAAAAGTGGAAATTCCGTCCCGATTATTCCGGTTTTTTCCCCGGCCATATCTATTCTTGGATAAAAAATATTGGCATCAATGTCCAGAAAATTCCTGGCAACCATATTGGTGAGTGATTGTCTCCAGTTATGAGCGACCTCCAGGGGGGCATTCGTAATACCCACCAACCTGATTAAAAAATACAATAATATCCAGAAACGTATATCAGTAAAAAGACGATTCAATAATGTTCTGTTAATCATAATTTTACGATAAAGAAGTCTTAAAAGCCAATTGAATAATATGAGAATTCAATTTATACAATAGTCCGGTAATTTTAAGAATCACGCAATGACGCAATGACGCAATGAATTGATTATGAGCGACATGTGAATTCAACATGCATTAATCTAATTTCTTGAAGATCAATCGTTTAAAAATTATTAACGGAGTATTGATTTATAACCAATCCGCTAAAATGACGCTTTGACCGGTAAATTTATAATTAAACTGTAATTGAAACAATAATTTACTAAAATAAGCGACTCTGATTTTTTAATGCCTCTTAATGAATAATGATATAATATCAGGTGATGGGATGTTTTCGACAGGATGCTGTATTTTCAAACTTTCCATTTCGTTAATAACTTATCTTAAGGCTTTAAGAAAACAACAGTAATAGAGGTTTTAAACATCCAATTACAACTTCCTGATCATCTCAAACTGCTTTCCTTTCAATGGAAGGCCGTTGTGAATGAAAAAAGCTTCAATAGCCTTACACGCGATATCGGAATTTATTGCTTTAAGACCGGAATGTTGATTCATTTTAGCCAATTCATGCAGTATGGCTGTGCCCAGACCTTTACGCCGGTATTTCCGGGAAACTGCAAGCTGGGTTATATCGCCGGATGCGGGTTCAATTATTCCATATCCCGCTAATTCATTGTTGCAATAAACGCCGGTAAGCCTGAAATCCTCCGGTTTACGACTAATAGCTTCAAAGCTGTTTTGCCATGAAGGTGAAAAGTCCCACATCCAGGAAACATCACCCAATTCATCAAGCGTTATGGACTTTAGAAGGTAATTCCCGGGTAACAGTTTCTCTTTTAGATGCAACGCATCATTCGCTGCCACAAAATAGTTAAACTCACGGCTTACCTCAAATCCCATTTTCCGGTAAACCGAAACAGCAGGTTCGTTGTGCTGCAAAACCTCAAGCAGGTACTGTCCGATACCAGCTTCCACCAGAAAAGGTATGGATGCTTCAAATACCCTTGAAGCCAAACCCTGCCCGCGGTATTCCTTCAGTGTTCCGGTACCGGTATCGTAAGCAGTGGCCAGTCCGTTGAATTTACCTATACCATTGCAGGTAAAGCTCACCAGGCGCCCGTTGTCGAAAGCGCCAAACGACAAAGCGGCATCAAATCCCCTGCGGTTCAACATCTTTTGATGTTCCTGCTGATCCAGGGTAATTTCATAGCCGGCAAAAGCTTCTGAAAAAGCGATGAACAGTTCGTCAGCGCTGAGTCCGGCAAGGTTTCTGATTTCAAACATTTTTATTGTTTTTTATACTTGCTGATTTTATTTTGGCAAATATATCTGTGAAACTATTTCTATGAAAAATATTTCAGTTGTACTGTGAAAAATGGAAATTGAAAAGGGGATTTTATCAGTTGAATGATAAAAGGGGGGATATTTTGTTGAGCGAAAGAAGCCTCTTCAATTAGTCCGAAGCCGCAATCTTCAGATTTCTTCAGGGAAATTCAGGAATGTTGAGGTAAATTATAGCAAAATCTACTATAAAGTGCTGTTTTAGTGGGACGTACTGGATTCGAACCAGTGACCTCTCGCGTGTGAGGCGAGCGCTCTGAACCAGCTGAGCTAACGTCCCGTTAGCGGCAAAGATAAGCAGAAACCAATAGAATACAATGTTTGGGGTTATAACTTGCGATATGCGACAGCATATTAAAATTTTTGAATTTCAGTGGGTTAGTAGCCAGGTGTCAAAATAATTAGTTTTCTTAGTGGACCCGGGGTTAGATTATAAAAGTTTGAATCCAAATAGCAATCAGGGCGAAAGTATATTTGAGCTGAAAACGGCAGGACTAACAAAAGAATTTCTCAAAAAAAAGAAAACGAAGCCAGATAGACTTCGTTTGTTGAGCGGAAAACGGGGATTGAACCCGCGACCTCCAGTTTGGGAAACTGGCGCTCTACCACTGAGCTATTTCCGCTTATTGATTTTTTACCCACAGCCCAAAACCATGGCTATGTGTGAATGCCAATAGAGTTATTTCGGTTCCAATAGTCAGCAAAATTAGTAAAACTTAATCATTGAATCCTATCAGGATATACTTTTTTTTGAAAATCAATATACAGCAGGTTGGTAATTGTAGGAGAAATAGTTTTTCCGTATTTTTAACGCTCATTTAACATCAACCAACTTATGACAAAAAAGCCCCGCCTGAGTTTCTGGCAGATATGGAATATGAGTTTTGGTTTTCTGGGTATCCAGTTCGGGTTTGCGCTGCAAAACGCCAATGTAAGCCGCATTTTTGAAACGCTTGGCGCT
>JAAXUD010000127.1 GCA_013336205.1 Lentimicrobium sp.
TGAATAGTGACAAATTTTATAAGCCGGCAAAGATACACCGTTCGCATGAGTTATTCAACGCGCTTTTACGGAAACTATAGGATTAAGTCCGAAGATTGAGTCCCATCCGAAAACTCCATTTTTGACATCATCCCGATAGCTATCGGGACACTAAAACTCATCAAAATTAATATATTGATATACAATATTTTGTGTATCCCGATAGCTCTCGGGATGGTGTCTTGGTTTCTTGGTGTCTAATTTTATTTTTTTACTTTTCGGAGCAGGCTCAAGATTGGTTTTGAATGGCAAGAAACAGGTCTGAATGAGTATTAAGATCAGGAGGTGCCCTTTTTTTCGACAATTCCGGTCCACTTTTGTGTGCTGGAGCCAAGCACATCTGAAATCTTCCTGAAAAATTCTTCCAAATCCAAAGGTTTCAGTTCCCTGTTGGCCGAAAGGAAAACGAACTCCCGTTTTATATCTACCAATTTGTAATAGATATCACGCTCGTGTTGCCATAACTCCCGGGCACGTCTCATTTCGGCCCAGGCGCTTATGGCTGCTGTGGAAGCTGTAAGGCAAAGAACAGTAAATTGCAAAGCTTTACCGCTTTCCTCAGGTAGAACAAGGCCAGATCCGGCAACGATGGTTGTCACAGCGCTTAAAATAATCACTGCACGCTGATATTTGCGGTGAAGCCGTTTATGTTTTGATGATTCTCTGTCAAACCGGGCGATGTCATCGTCCAGTGTATTCCGGAGAAATTCACTTCCACTCAGATTTGTATCCATATCAGGAAATTATATTTGTAGCCAGATAATTTTGAAAAAATGAAAAGCATTTTGATTAAACCAGTCAGGATAAAAAATGTTTGTTTAACAAATCGACAATATTCAGATGGTTCAGGTTGGTTATCTCAAGGTTGAATGTTAAAATGATTCAACAAAGTGTCTGTTAAACTCCATTCTGAAAGTAAATAGATTTTAAGGAAAAGGTATGAGGATGAACTTACCCGAATAAACTATTGAATAAAGCCTGTCAGAAAATTAAGAGCATTTAGACAATGAACAGACGTGGCTTATAAAAACCATGAAGTCATTGAAACAGATAAGTTTATCTGATTCAGGCATAGTATCGAGATTCGGGTTTTATGCTATTTCACCAGTTCAAAACCATTTTTCTTCCCCTTGTCAATAGCCTTGATTCCGCCAACCATCCATTCAGGGGTCTGTGCTCCTTTCAGGTAATGGTCGAAAAACTGCATCATCCTGATGTCCAGATCTTTCATATTGGCCCGGCGGGCAAGATTGTGTTCATCTCCATTGTAATTAAGCAGCCAGGCCGGCTTGCCAAGACGTCTCAAGGCGGTGAAAAGTTCAATCCCCTGATACCAGGGCACCGCACCATCCCCATCGTTTGACATAATCAGCAAGGGCGTTTCAATTTTGTCTGCTTTAAATATTGGAGAATTTTCAATGTAAAGATCAGGCCTTTCCCACAGATTGGCGCCGATCCGACTCTGCCCTTCTTCATACTGGAATTGCCGAACCATGCCCGATTCCCAGCGTATGCCACCATAAGCACTGGTCATATTACTTACAGGAGCTCCGGCCATGGCAGCTTTGAAAAGATTGGTGCGTGTCACCAGCCAGGCAGTCTGGTATCCTCCCCAACTCTGACCCTGGATTCCAATCCTGTTTTTATCCACAAACCCTTTGGCAATCATTGCTTCAGTTCCACTGATAATTGCCTCATAGGCACTCTGACCCGGATATCCATCGCGGTAGCTTATATCCGGAATAAAAACCAGGTAACCATTGCTGCTGCAATAGGTTGGACTTATAATGCTGCGTGAAGGTTTTGGTACATAATGCTGGTGAAGCTGATCTGTATATTTTTCGTAAAAATATACCAGCATCGGATAGCTCTTTTCAGGATCAAAGTTCTCAGGTTTGTAAAGCAGGCCTTCTGCCGTTTTGCCATCAGGCTTTTTCCAGGTTACCAATTCAACACTTCCCCATAAATATTGATTTTGCTGAGGATTAGCGTTAGATAGCTTTTTCGGCGATACAAATTCAAGGTTGCTCAGCCATAAATCAGAAAATGTTTTGAAATTACTCCTGGTCCAGATAATTGAATCGCAATCTCTGGCTTTTATCGGTGTAGTGTATTTAAATGAATCTGTTAACAAAGGAATGGGTTGGCCCGGACTGTTTTCTTCGATTGCACTAAATCCTGCGTCTTTATTTGTTTCATTGAATGAAGACATTAGCAATTTGCCATTTTCGTTGCTTATGTGATCAACATCAGCATTTAGCCTGATGTTCCTGTATTTGATGGATTTGGAGCGGCCTGTATTTGCAGTCAGGGAAACAGGCTTTTGTTTGCCTGATGGATCAAGTCCCCAAAGATCAAACCGGTCATAAACCACAAACTGCCGGTCATGTTGAGTCCATCCGGCATAGCCGACCGGCCCGGGTGTCGAGGGTACATCATGTTCTTCATCATAGAATGCGATTTCTTTTCCGGCAAAGTGACTGATAGTTCTCTGGGTTTTCAGATCCATGGTATACCAGAGGCTGTCATTTTTATTGTACCAGGCAAGGTATTTTTGAGTGGTACTCAGACTAACCGGTCCGTCATGCTTTGTCAGCAGCCTCTTTCTCTCGCCGGTTTCTGTATCAATAAGGTCAACATCCCTGTAGTTTGCATCTTTCCATGAGGTCTCTATCATGTATTGATCTTCAGAAAAACCAAGTGCATAACGACCATTGCCTTTAAATCCGGTTGTAACACTGTTAACCAGTTCATCAGCTAATCTGATTATTTTCTGGTTTGCGGGGAAAAAGACAGTAAGGTAGGTTCGCTTTTTCTCTTTTTCCAGTTGTTTGAGTTGCTGAGGTTGCAGTTGAGGATCCTGCCAATGCCACAAATCAACCTTTGCCTTTTCGTCTTCAGTTAAGGTGTCTTTCGGTTCAGGGCGTGGGGTAGGGGCTATCCCAAAATAAAGTTTGCTGCCATCCATCGAAAACCAGACTTTGCCATTTTCACCAGGTGAATAACCCTCCGGAAGTTTTTCTGAAGCTGTATCTGCAGCAGTAATCAGCTTGTCTTTGTAATATATCAATTTAAAACGTTTTGCATCGGCTGTATCGCTGCTGTGCATAAAAGCCAGCTGGTTTCCGTCTGAATCAATAGATAAATTACGGATATAGCCCTCGCTTTTAAAAATCTCATTAGTCTGTTTGCTGACTGTTTCAAAAAGATATACGCTGGAAACCGGCAGGCTATCGTTGCTGTATGATGACCAGGCTATTGTTTTTCCTTTTTCGCTTATTGTATAATCAGTAATGCTGTCTCTGGAGAAAATCAGACTGTCAGAAGGAAAAACCAATTTTAGGGTGTAGGTCTCAGTTTTGTCCTTTTTCTTCGGTTTGACGCCGTTTTTTATTTTTTTTTCATTATTTTCTGCTTTCTTTTCGATTCTGGTTGTATCAACAGCGCTTGAATCAATTTCTTTCGATGGTTTTGGGGTTTCCAGCAAGGCTGCAACAAAATTCCCTGATTTCGCCGGAATGGTAAACGACTTTAACTCAGCAAAACGATAGGTTCTTCCATTGAATGCACTTATTCCCATTGAATCTTTGGGCAATTCATCTTTCTTTTTGCCATCCAGTTTTGCTTTTCTTATTGTTTGGTGAAAAGGCTTAATCTTATAGGCAAAGAAGCTATTGTCTGAAGAAAATACTGATTCATAGCCTCTGTATATGGTGTCTGAAGGATTTTGGTTACCCGAAATTACGAGAATCCCGTCTCCTGACTGGGGATTCACTTCGTAACTCACGAAATTGCCGTTTGAACTGATTTGTGCACGTTCAATGCTTTTCCAGTCATCATAAACACCCGGATTTAATGGAATTCGTTCCTGAGCTTTGGCCTGAATTAATCCGAAAAGTAAAAAGCCAGTAAGCAAAAACAATACTATCAGTTTTAATTTCATCTGTTCCGTGTTTTGAATATGTATTTGTTGCAGTACGCAAATGTCTGAATTATAACTTATGTTGAGCAAATTAAAAGGAAAATCGTTTTGGCGATAAAGAAACTTTGCGATAATTCTTTGTAGCATATGTTTTTTTAGAAGAATCAAGCTGCTGTTTTAAGTCCGCTTTTTAAACTTAAGATGATCAGAATCAGTTATTTTTTAAGGAGTTTTTAAAAAATTGTAAATCTTATTGCTTATATTTGATGAACATTCCTTATGTTGTTCTGTTTCGTGCAGTATTAAGGTAGTTTATCATCAACCACATATGCTGATTAGTGCAATTTTCAAATCAAATTTTATTGCTGTATCTTTGCACCTCAAATCAGGGAAAATCAAATAGCCAAAGTAGCTGCTATGAGTTATATAAATTTCGATAAAAATCAACTGGTTAACCTTGAATACAGCTTACCCAAGGAAATTCTGAGGTCGAGTCGTGAAGGTGCTTATGCCAGCAGTACAATTATTAATTGTAATACCAGGAAATATCATGGTTTGCTGGTTGTGCCGCAACCAGCAATCGATAGTGGCAATCATGTTTTACTGTCTGCTTTCGATGAAACCCTGATTCAGCACAACGCTGAATTTAACCTAGGTATTCGTAAGTACCAGGGAGAGGTTTTTTCTCCCAAAGGACATAAATATCTGAAGGATTTTACTACTGAGCCTATCCCCAAACTTACTTATGGTGTAGGAGGCATTGAATTTACCAAGGAGATGCTTTTTTCGCACAAGGATGGCCGGATGATTATAAAATACACGCTGGTAGAAGCACATTCCCCTACGACTATTCGTTTTAAACCATTTCTTGCTTTTCGGAATATACATGCACTTTGCAAAGCCAATTACGATGTAGATACGAGATATGAGCAGATTGCGAATGGCATTAAACTCAGAATGTACAGGGGGTATTCATTTCTGCATCTGCAGTTTTCAAAGGAACCCGATTATGTGCATGTGCCCGATTGGTATTATAACATTGAGTATTTGAAAGAGAAAGCACGTGGTTACGATTATCTTGAAGATCTTTTTGTTCCCGGATACTTTGAAATGCCTATTGCCAAAGGAGAAAGCATATATTTTTCTGCAGGTATAGAGTCGGTTAGCCCGGCTGCTTTAAAGAAAATGTACAATAGCGAAATTGAGCGCCGCATTCCACGCGATAGTTTTGAGAATTGTCTCATTAATGCAGCACAGCAATTTATTGTAAAACGGAATAAAAAAGTTGAAGTGATCGCCGGTTATCCATGGTTTGGACGCTGGGGCCGCGATACTTTTATTTCGTTGCCGGGACTTTCCCTGGTCACTGGTGAATTTAAAGTTGCAAAAGCAGCGATTGATACTATCATTCAGGAAATGAGGGGACCTCTTTTTCCAAATATGGGTATTGATGAACAGGCTTTGTATAATTCAGCAGATGCGCCCTTATGGTTTTTCTGGACTTTGCAACAATATGGGATTTACACGAAAACCACACCTAAGCTCTGGAAAGAATACGGCAAAAAGCTAAAGACCATTCTGGAGGGATTTCGTGCCGGTACAGCCTACAATATTAAAATGCATGATAATGGACTGATATATTCAGGTGAAACAGGTTATGCTGTTACCTGGATGGATGCCGTAGTTGAAGGTAAACCAGTCACCCCAAGAATTGGTTATGCAGTTGAGATCAATGCATTGTGGTACAATGCCCTTATGTTTGCGTTGGAACTTGCTACTCAGGCAGGCGACAAGGAATTTATAAGCGAATGGAAAGAAACTGCTTCCGGTTTTCCACAGGCCTTTGTCAGTAACTTCTGGGATCAGAAGCGGGGTTATCTGGCTGATTATACCAATGGAGAATACAAGGACTTCTCGGTAAGACCTAACATGGTTTTTGCGACTTCCTTACCTTATTCTCCTGTTAATGAGGAAATGCGCAACAGTATTCTGGATCGGGTTCGTTCTGAATTGCTCACTACACGTGGTCTGAGATCACTTGCTCCAAAAAATCCCCTATACAAGGGCGTATATGCCGGAAATCAGGCTAACCGTGACATGGCTTACCATCAGGGTTCAGTATACCCCTGGCTGCTTGGCCATTTTGTCGAAGGATATCTTGCTATTCATGGAAAAGGTGGCCTTAAGATGGTTATCGATTTATATTATGGATTTAAGGAAGTTATGCTCGAACATGGTGTAGGCACAGTTTCGGAAGTTTATGATGGTGATCCGCCTCACAAACCCGGAGGCGCCATATCCCAGGCATGGAGTGTAGCTGAACTGCTTAGGATCAACTGGCTTATCAGGCAGTATTCTGCAAAATAGAGTTCTTGAACAAGATTTTTAATTTTATTAAAAGAAGGGAATAACGTATGAAGGTACTGATGTTCGGTTGGGAGTTTCCTCCCCACATCACTGGTGGGCTTGGTACAGCCTGCTTCGGAATGACAAAAGGACTGCTGAAGAACGGTGTTGAGGTTCTTTTTGTAGTTCCTAAAGCATATGGAGACGAAAGTCAGGAAGCAGTCAGACTGATCAATGCAAGCGATGTTACCATTGATGTGCGTAAAACAGAACAACAGGATTTTTGGAAGAATATCACTTACCTGGAAATTAACTCAAGCCTGGTTCCTTATGTTGGACCCGAAGCGTTTGATAACCTGGTAGAAACTGGCGAAGCCTATTTTTCATGGTCAGAAGAGTCAATTTTTAATGCCCGCTATACATTTACAGGTAAATACGGGGCAAATCTTCTTGAAGAAGTGTCAAGATATGCATTGGTTGGCGCTCAGATAGCTTCAGAATCACAGTTTGACATCATTCATGCCCACGATTGGCTTACCTATCCGGCCGGAATTGCTGCAAAAAAAGCAAGTGGAAAACCACTGGTTGTTCATATGCATGCCACCGAATTCGACAGATCAGGCGAAAGCGTTAATCAACAGGTATACGATATTGAGCGCCAGGGTATGGAAGCTGCAGATCGCGTTATTACAGTAAGCAACCTGACCCGTAATATCGTGATTGAACGGTATGGTATTGATCCCGAGAAGGTTATTACAGTTCATAATGCAGTAGAGCCTACCGATAGGTCTGATTTTGAACATGTTGAAAAACATGTGCCTGAAAAAGTAGTAACTTTTCTAGGTCGTGTTACTTTTCAAAAAGGACCTGAATACTTTATTGAAGCAGCCTACAAGGTTTTACAACGCGATCCGAATGTTCGATTTGTGATGGCTGGAACCGGCGATTTGCTTGAAAAAATGATTCGTCGTGTCGCTCAATTGCGTATTTCAACGAAATTTCATTTTACAGGATT
>JAAXUD010000128.1 GCA_013336205.1 Lentimicrobium sp.
TGGAATTAAGGGATGCTACTGCCGAAGAAATTGGTCATGGCCATGTACATGGACCTCACGGACATCATCATTGAAAAATACTCATTCACTGATTAAAGCAACTTTCTTCGGGAAGTTGCTTTTTTTTTATCGCGAGAGCAGGAAAACTGCAGGTTTCTTTCCCGGATCAGGATTCATTTTTTTCCACTGGCCTACAGAGGCTGTTAGTATAGATTCGTCGGCCAGGCTTATATTAGCTGCTATGCAAAGCATTGTATCATTCCCGCAACTTGAAAGAATAGAGTCAATCATATGCTTGTTGCGATAGGGCGCTTCAATAAAGATGTGTGTTTGACCAGTGCGCAGAAGGTCCCGTTCTATTTCACGTATCTTTTTAATTCTTTCAGGCTCCTTTACCGGTAAATACCCATGAAATGTAAAACTTTGCCCGTTAAATCCGGAAGCCATCAGCGACATAATTATTGATGACGGCCCTGAAAGCGGAACCACCTTGATTTTCAGTTCGTGCGCAAGTTTTACAACCATTGAACCCGGGTCAGCGACAGCCGGGCAACCTGCCTCAGAAAGGAGGCCGGTATCTATTCCTGACCTGGCTTGTTCTAGGAAGGTAATTACCTCATTTTCAGGTGTGTGTTCATTCAGAATGTGAAAAGTTACAGCCTCGAAATCCTTTTGGTATCCGCATTTTCGTAAAAACCTTCGCGCTGTCCTGATTTCTTCAACAATAAAGACATCGAGTTGCTGCAGTAATTCAATATTGTATGATGGCAGCACCTTTTCAGGGGCGGTTTCACCCAAAGTGCTTGGAATCAAAAATACAGACCCTTTTTTTGTGCTCATAGTAAATAGCTAGAATGGGAGGGCAGTCAGATCAACATTTCCTCCGGAAAGTATTATACCGGTTTTTTTATTACCGGTGTTTATCTTTTTTTCCAGAATTGCAGCTAAAGGAACAGCTGAGGAGGGCTCAATAATAATTTTCATCCGCTCCCAGGTCAAACGCATCGCTTCTATTATGCTTTCCTCGCTGACAGTGACAATTTCATCCACATGCTTTTTAATAATAGGGTAGGTGAGTGACCCCAGCGAAGTTAATAACCCATCGGCAATCGTTTTCGGATTTACCGAAGCAACAAAGGAGCCACTGTAAAATGATTTAAAGGCATCGTCAGCTCCGGCTGGTTCGCAGGCAATAACTTTTATGTCATGTCCAAAATACCTTGCTGAAAGTGCAGTACCACTGAGCAGGCCACCTCCACCAACGGGAGAAAGCAATATCTGTAAGTCGGGAATCTCATTTAATAACTCCATGGCTGCAGTTGCCTGCCCGGCTATAATCCGATAATCATTATAGGGATGTATTTCAATCGCACCGGTTTCCTCAATAATATCATATAAAGTGTCTTCCCTGTCCTTTAGAGTTGGTTTGCAAAACCTGATAATTCCTCCGTATCCTTCAACTGCCTTTATTTTTATCCGGTTAGAATTCTCCGGCATAACAATGTAAGCTTTGGCACCCCTTCTTGAAGCCGCTAACGCAAGTGCAGCTGCATGATTGCCGGAAGAATGGGTTGCAACTCCCCGGGCTAATTCAAATTCCGAAAGTGAAAATACCGCATTGGTGGCACCCCTTGATTTAAAAGCGCCGGCTTTTTGAAAGTTTTCGCATTTGAAAAAAAGATCCGCATTAAACAGGTGGTTTAATGCAGCGCAACTTAACACCGGTGTATGGTGAAGATATGGCTTAATTCTCGCTGCAGCCTGCTCGATTGTTAATTTATCAGGTTCCATACTTGTTAAGCTATTTCCTTTTTTTTAAGGATTCAATAATCTTGTCAGTAGCCTGATCAAGTAATTCCCAGGTTCTTTCAAACCCGTCCTGGCCACCGTAATAAGGATCAGGAACAGGCATATTGCTTCCCGGATGCAATTCGTTGAGTATATAATCAACTTTCTTCATGTCATTACTGCTTCTTGCCATAGAAGCAACATCCCGGTAATTCGCGCTATCCATGACATATATTCTTTCAAAATCGTCAAAGAATGATTTTTTGAAGAGTTGGCCACGATGTTTCGAAATATCTGTACCATGTTGTCTGGCCACCTGTATACTCCGCTTGTCGGGGATATCACCGGTGTGAAAGGGCTCAAAACCGCAGGAATCAACTTCTCCTTCAATATTATTCTCCTGCAGTTTCTTACGCATTATACCCTCTGCCAGAGGCGATCTGCAAATATTTCCGAGGCAAACCATCAATATTTTCATGTCAGTAGATTTAACAATTAACCTCATCCAGGATTGCGCATGGATGAGGTTAACTATCACATTATGTATGCTTTATAAAACTATTTTTAGAGTTTGATTTTTTTCTCTATCTCTTCAACATAGTTCCTGAACTGCTTATCCGTTTCAATAAGATTATTGACAGTGCGGCAAGCGTGAAGCACTGTCGCGTGGTCTTTATTTCCGCAATGCAGTCCGATAGTGGCCAGTGATGATTTGGTATGCTTCTTCGAAAAAAACATGGCCAGTTGTCTTGCCTGCACAATCTCACGTTTCCTGGTTTTAGAATTCAGGTGGTCAACATGAATGTTGAAAAAGTCACAAACAACCTTCTGGATATAATCAATGGAGACTTCCTTAGAGGTGTTTTTAACAAATTTGTCAATCATCTGACGGGCAAGGTCAATCGTAATAGCTTTTTTATTCAGCGACGATTGAGCCATCAGTGAAATGAGCGCACCTTCGAGTTCCCTGACATTGGTGGTTATGCTGTATGCCAGATATTCAATAACATCCTGGGGCATTTCAATACCGTCCTTATAAAGCCTTTTGTTCAGTATTGCAATACGTGTTTCCAGGTCAGGTACCTGAAGATCAGCAGCCAGGCCCCATTTAAAGCGTGACAATAACCTGGGTTCGATTCCTTTCATTTCAACCGGAGCTTTATCAGAGGTAATCACCAGTTGATTCCCATTTTGATGAAGGTGGTTGAAGATGTGAAAAAATACATCCTGGGTTTTTTCTTTACCTGAGAGGAATTGAATATCATCAATAAGCAGCACATCGATCATTTGATAAAAATGAACGAAATCATTCTGATTCTGATTTTTAACAGAATCAACAAATTGTTGAATAAATTGCTCTGCCGTTACATATAAAACGGTTTTCTCAGGAAAATTATTCTTCACCTGTATACCAATGGCATGTGCGAGGTGTGTTTTTCCAAGCCCGTTGGGACTATAAATGAATATAGGGTTAAAGGCTGTTTTTCCCGGGTTGGTGGCTACGGCATAACCCGCTGAACGGGCAAGCCGGTTACAATCACCTTCAATAAAATTATCAAACGAATAAGAATCATTTAGCTGTGAATGAACCTGAATCTTTCTGAGACCTGGTATTACAAAAGGGTTCGGTATTTCTTTAGATGAACCTTTGTTTAAGTCAATAGGCATAGAGACAGAAGGGTTATTCAGTACGCTCCGGTTACTGGTAGGCACCTTAATTGTATAAGGAGCCCGCGGGTCGTTTGAGTTCTCCATAATAATACTGTATTCCAGCCTTCCGGAAGGACCTAGCTCATGTTTTATAGTTTTCTTAAGCAGAGTAATGTAGTGTTCCTCAAGCCACTCATAAAAGAACTGGCTGGGGACCTGAATAGTTAGTACGTTGTCGTCAAGTTTAATAGGTGCAATAGGTGAAAACCATGTTTTGTAGCTTTGATAATTGATGTTGTCCTTGATAATTTTTAGGCAATTCTCCCAAATTTCTTGATGAACTTCTCTCATTCTCCCTTACGTAAAAAAGTTGTAATCAACTGATAATTCTTTTTTTGTTAATTATTGATTTGTCAAAATGCGTTCACTCTCATTGTCAGAACTTTCAGGTTCTATTATCTTTCAACAACATTTTCAACAAAATTGATCGAAAAAAAGTTAAAAAAAAATAAAAACTTCACTTGTTTTTTCAGAAATAATTGTGTACAGTCAAAAAGCACTGATCAGCTCAATCGCATGATTAACAGCAGTTATTCAGATTTAAGATATATAATTTTACATCTATATGTTTTTCTGAATTTCTCATTAACCCTGTCAGCATCTTTTTTCCTGATTATATAAGTTAAACTGCACTCAAGATCAAATTGTGTATTTAGTAGTTGTAAGCCATCGTCCTTGACAATTTTCATAATGTCATTCATGGCATCATAGTTAAATTTTAGTTCATAGATTTCATTCACAGTCTTTTCAATAATGTCAGCCTGTGCAAGCGCATCAGCTGCTGCCGATTTGTAGGCATTGATTAAGCCGCTTACCCCTAATTTTATCCCTCCAAAATACCTTACTACAACTATTAACACATTGGTAAGGTCTTTTGATTGCAACTGACCATAAATAGGTCTTCCAGCTGTGCCCGAAGGCTCTCCGTCGTCATTTGCGCGCCAGGCTGATTTGTCGAAACCTATAATATAGGCATAACAATGATGGCGGGCATCGTAATAGTCTTTCCTAATCTGATCCAGTTCGTTTTTTACCTCTTGCTCGTCTTTAACCGGTATGGCTAATGCAATAAACTTACTTCCCTTTTCCTTATATAAACCTGTGGAACGACAGCTGATAGTATAATAGGTATCCTCAAATAACATCCTGATTGTTAGTTATTATAAAGTAATTTGTTAGCCGTGTTCAACTGATTCTGAGCGCTTATAAGCGATTTTCAAACATAGTAAATTCTTTGGCAATAGTAAAGGGTTTACTGATTTTTTTTAAATATTTCCGGAATTAAACAATCAGGATAATCTTTTGAATTTTAATTCGTGGCTATAGGCTTGTGATTGAGTATATTAAATTAACCTTTTCGGTTTTGTTAATAACTCATATTGAGCAACACATTTATTTTGGGTGTAGAATTATACTTTTGCCCGGATTGTTTGAACCTACTTACTGCAATTTATGATAGAAAGCTATCAGGGTGAACTCGCAGCTTTATTGACTGCCTTTTTCTGGACTATTACTGCGTTGGCTTTTGAATCGGCAAGTAAAAAAGTAGGGTCCTTGTCTGTCAATCTTCTTCGGTTGCTTATAGGGTTCATGTTTTTAGGCCTTTTCGGATTGTTTACTTCTGGCAATTTTTTCCCAGTCGGCGCTTCTGCACATAATTGGATTTGGTTATCACTTTCTGGTATCATCGGATTTGTATTGGGTGATTTGTTTCTTTTTCAATCCTATGTTTTGATTGGTGCCCGTATTTCAATGCTGGTCATGGCCCTGGCTCCGCCGGTTGCAGCTGTTACAGCCTGGCTGATGATGGGTGAAACAATGAACACAAAGAGTATTTTAGGAATGATGCTGACAATTATTGGTATCAGTCTGGCAATTTTGGGACGAAAAGGGCTTGAAAATGACGGGTCAGTGAGCAATTCCCGTTTCAGATATAAATTTAAGTATCCTCTTAAAGGACTTTTATTCGCTTTTGGCGGAGCAGCGGGGCAGGGTATAGGCCTGGTGCTCAGTAAATATGGGATGGATGGTTACGATGCCTTTGCATCAACCCAGATCAGAGTATTGACAGGAGTAGTGGGATTTGTACTTGTAATTTCAGTTTATGGCGGATGGAGCCGGGTTAGGTTAGCTGTTCAAAACTTACCAGCCATGAAAAGCTTAACAATAGGTTCTTTCTTTGGCCCGTTTCTGGGAGTCTCATTCTCGCTGCTCGCCGTTAAATACACTTCTTCTGGAATTGCTTCCACCATAATGGCTATAACCCCTGTACTTATTATTGCGCCTGCAGCAATCCTGTTTCACGAAAAAGTAACCACCCGCGAAGTTATTGGTGCCATTCTCGCTGTGGCTGGAGTTTCACTTTTCTTTTTATAGAATCAGGGATCAGGAAACCAGGTAGTTATGTTATATAATTACTTCCAGAGTCCGGAAAGGCGGAGTGAAATTTCTCTGTATTCATTTTCAGACAACTTATTCCGCTCTTTATTCTGAGGGTCAATCGATTGCTGAAGTTGAGCATACCAGTCTTCTCCTTCTTTCATGTCACCTGGCTTTCTGGGAATTATATGAAGATGCAGATGTTCAACACTTTGCCCGGCTTCAGTGCCCTCCTGGAGCGTCCAATCATAAGCATCACTTTCATAAACTTCACATAAAAAAGAAGTAACCCTTCTGGCAAACGAAAAGAAATCGCTTATTTCATCCTCGCTGAGCTCAAAAAGGCTGGTTATATGTTTTTTCGGAATTACAAGACTATGACCCGGAAGTATAGGTGAGATATTGTAAATTGCGATGAATTCACTTACTGAAGCAAATGCAAGCGACTGATTGTCGATGTTACAGAAAGGACAGCTATTGTTCATTAGTAATAATGTGTTTCAATGAATGGTTCCCAGAGTAATTTGGATTCGTGATGAAGGAATCCTTTGCAAACGGATTCAAAACTACAAATTTTATGATCAGGCACAAGAACTATTAACTGAAAAGAACATGGTTCCTTAGTGCAAAATTTATCAGTACACAAAGTTGTTTCATTGCAGCACGATCGCCCAAGTGGCCAGAAAATATCATTCATTTGCCAGGGTGGTATCCCTGAAGACCTTGATAGTTCATTAACTGCGCTGATACATGCTTCTCTTACAGGCCGGTCTGTCTTTTGTGGCAATCGGCTTTTTAGTGCGAAGAGTAAATCATCGTCCTGTATTTCGACGCACCCCAATCGAAGAAGTACCCGCTGCATATGATAATCCATGATGGGTATATAATTCTCCGGATCTTTGATGTTGAATAATCCTGAATCTATTAAAAGTTTGACTAAAAAAGAGGATTTTTTTCGCAACGGATCATCAAAAGCTTTGGTCTTTTCAAGAATTTCATAGAGCCCATGCCCGTTATTGATAAGCCGTCCATCAGTTTCTTGAATTAGTGCTGAATAATTCCCATCGAATTCGTCCAGAATAAAATCAGTCAGCTCTAATAAAAGGCTTGTCCTTTCTCCAATTCTGTCAAGTGTAGTATTAATTGCATTACCATCATCTGAAAAAGCACTTTCCAGTGAAAAAGCAATGGCTTCTTCATCGGCATCACTAAGTTGTCGGACATCCAGTAACCTGGATTTCCCAATAGCAAGTTCAAGAAAAACCTTCTCCATGAAATCCCAGCCATAAATTCCATATTTTTCACTTTTCAGATTCCGTGTCTGATGACAGATCGCCACTGCTGTAAACAACATACTTAACCTGATTTCAGGCTTTAACGGATGGCTTATAAAAGGTCGCTTCAGAAATTCAGGCCTAATAATCAAGCCTTTAAGTATCCC
>JAAXUD010000606.1 GCA_013336205.1 Lentimicrobium sp.
GGAAAATATCCTGCCGGTTCGGAAGATTCTTGTCGATCCAGTTCACCAGTTGCGCGACCGATTGCCGCCCCTCGTCGAGGAGCAGGCTCAATTGCTGGTGCAGCGTATCGACGAATCGCACCGACAATTGCCCGCGACTGGAAATGTCGATCTCGGCAAGCTTGCCGTCGAAGCGCTTTGCCGAATACTCATCTTCGTTCAGTTCGGGCGGATATTTCGACAATCGAAGAGGAACCTCATGAAAATGAGTCTCCTCGAACGGCTCGAAGCGCTCCGCCGGAGTGGCCGCCTGCTCAACAATAGAGGACTATGGCGTTGCTAATTGAAGTAGTAAAGGAAGTTCCGGCAATCAAAATTTATCAGCGCAAATAATTCAATTCTCTAAATGCATGCCTTATAGAATCCTTGAATTTGCAATAGGATGGTAGCTTATCTAACATTTTTAACGATACTTGTTGTCCAACAGATAGATATAATTCTGAAATAGTTAGTTCTTTTCTTCGTCTCCTGGTCAAATTCTGCCTACTTATTCTAATGGCGTTTTCAATACATTCTTTGGGATCGCTATAATATTCCGGAAACTTATCAATACCAAGCTCTGCATTACTTTTATCTGTGCCGATTTCAGATTTTAAAAGTTCTGTGTCAGATAACATCCAAGCCTCGGTCATTGCTACTGGGATGATGGGAACCAATATTTTGCAAACGGATTGACCTTCAGTATTGCATATACGAGAAAAAGATGGCCCTATTTTGTTTTTGAATATTTCAGAATCCTCTTTCGCATCAGCATCGCAATGTACGCACAAAACCATAACACCTCTTTTGACAGCTTGCTGACCGCACTTTATTATTGCCTCCTGAAAATCGCCTCTCTCTTTTTCTATAAACTGAACCGGAAATACTTCAATCTGACCTTCACACTCAAATGCTATCATCTCAAAAGAACGCTGAATAATACTTTTTAAGAATCGAACATCAGTGCGCCCTTCCGCGCTTAACCCGATAATTATCTGTTTATTCATTGATAGCCCTAATTCCATTCTCGCTCTCAGTGCTTTCTAAATATCTTATCACCTCAGAAATAGTAAGTTTCTGCTCTGATTCAGAAACAGCGAAAAGTTGCATCTGGTTATTATCTGTAGAAACAGGACTCATTCTAGAAATCTTAATCTTAATTTTTTTATTCTCGATTTCTGCTATAAGAGCGTGAAGCTTTGACAACCAAACGCTAACATTGCTATCGAGACGCCACTGAAGCAATTGACTAACCAGAGTTGGAGAATGGGTGTTAACAATAATTTGGCGCAATGGGGCGTCTGCATCAGTAAAGTCTATACTTAAATCTTTTAATAATTGCGCCATTGCTTTCATTCGAAATGGGTGAATGCCATTTTCAGGCTCTTCAAAGCAAAGCAATCCTGTAAATTTATCATCATATTGAAGAACGCAAAGTGCTAAAAGCCTTAAGGTGCCTTCGGAGAGTACTCTAGAGGAAAACTCCATGCCATCTGCTTCCTTCACTTTGATGATGAATTGTCGATTTACCTTGTCATCATACACGTTTACTTCTGTAAAATTTGGCAAAAAACCATTGAGTTTTCGGGAAATCTCTTTTAACGTGTATTGATCAGTTTGCTTGATACGATACAATGCTGCCGCTAAGTTCTTTCCACCCGGAGTGATTGTGTCGCGTAATCCAACATCTTGTCGAGTGGGTTCACGTAAATATTCAGGACTTAATCTAAGAAATTTCCAACTTCGCATTTCTTCCTTAGCAGCAAAAGCATGAGGAAAATCCACAGAATTGATACCTCCTAAGACAGTTTGAGATACCGCATTTGCTGGAGTTGCTTTTCCTCCTTGTTTACCGTCTTGTCTGAGCTTGATTGTGGTGATATCATTCTGTTCCACAGTTCTAATGAAAGGGTCTTTAGAACCACCGGCTTTTTGAGTTTTACATAGCGATCTTGCTTTTTTTGGTAAAAACCCCTTAACAAATTGGTCGTTTTCATACTTGATTTTTTCTAAGCTTTCATGCTTTACAACTAAATCATCGATACCTAAAGGATTGGGCTCTCTTGCAATAATAAGTTTATATCGTAAGCGCGTGTTATTTAATATTGCTTCGCCCCCCCAATTATCTTTTATGTGACGACCGACAAGCATTTCAACTAAAAACTCTATTTCTGGGGCATACAAGTTCTCTCCGTATTGAGTAAATAATTCAACTGGATTTCCGCGTTGTTCACTGAAAGCTGTTTTCATGTCAGTTTCGGCTAAACGTGATAGCAGTTGTAGTGCATCGAAAAGGTTGCTTTTACCTGAGGCATTTGCCCCAGCGACAACAGTTAATGGGGTAAATGCCATTTCAAAATCATAAAATGACTTAAAACCGTTTATTCTTATATGAGTAATCATGTTTTTGTTTTTTTTCACAGTCACTGATACACTATATCACAAAACACATCGGGACTGTTGAAACAAGCAAAGCTCTATAACCAATCCACTTTTGAAATTAACCTGCATTTCATTTATTGCAAAGTATTTACAGCAAAAAATCCAGTTTTTAGGCAATAGTCAATTACCGATATTTTATTTATTCAAGGGTTCTCAGGAGTCAGCCCAGACTCTGTCACTCAAAGTATGGCAATTAAAGACCTTTTTTATAACAAGTTTCACGCCTTCCATTCGGTCTGAACGAACCGTTTGTCAGTC
>JAAXUD010000607.1 GCA_013336205.1 Lentimicrobium sp.
CTCATTTATGCTGCTATTCTCAAGAATGGCCATTAAAATATTATTCTCTACTTTTTCGCACAGCGATATTAAACGTGATAATATTTTAATCTATGGTGCCGGCCAGGGAGGTATGACTACCTGTCATGCAATTAACAGCGATAAAAAATCGGGCTGGCGGGTAGTAGGTTTTCTGGACAGCAACCCGCTGCTTGTGGGTAAAGCAATTACCGGTATTCAGGTATATTCGCCCGCTGCAGTCAATGAAGCGTTTATTGAACGCCATAAAGTCAGAGATGTGATTTTTTCGATCCAGGATATTTCAACTGATGAAAAACGCAGGCTGATAGAAGACCTTATAGCCATGGCTCCATTAACTGTAAGAGAGATACCACCGGTCAGCAAATGGATAAATGGCGAACTTTCAGTAAACCAGATCAATAAAGTAAAAATAGAGGAATTGTTGCAGCGTGATCCTATACGCCTCGATGACAGTCATGTAATTGATGAAATCAGGAATAAAGTAGTGCTGGTTACCGGTGCTGCCGGAAGTATCGGCAGCGAATTATCAAGGCAGTTATGCCATTTGCACCCGGCATTGCTGATTTTTCTTGATCAGGCTGAATCTCCCATTTATGACCTTCAGCAGGAGCTTACAACTGCTTATCCTTCGCTCGCTGCTAAATTCTGTTTCCTGGTTGGCGATGTCAGCAACAGAGAAACCGTTGAACGGGTTTTTCGTATCTACAAGCCACAATTGGTGTATCACGCAGCAGCATATAAGCATGTGCCCCTTATGGAGCAAAACCCATTTGAAGCGGTGAGGGTTAATGTGTTTGGCACCCGCCTGGTTGCAGATACAGCCGCCAAATACAAGGTGAACAAATTTGTAATGATCTCTACCGATAAAGCAGTAAACCCCTCTAATGTTATGGGCGCTACCAAGAGGGTAGCAGAGATTTATATACAGAGCATGAACCTTAAGAAAGGTAATAAAACAGCATTTATTACCACCCGTTTTGGTAATGTGCTGGGCTCTAATGGCTCGGTTATTCCACTTTTCGAAAAGCAGATTGCCGCCGGCGGGCCGGTTTCAGTAACTCATCCTGATATTATCCGCTATTTTATGACCATTCCAGAAGCCTGTCAGCTGGTGCTCGAAGCCGGAGTAATGGGAATTGGAGGTGAGATTTTCCTGTTTGATATGGGAAATCCTGTCAGAATAAATGATCTGGCAATTAACATGATTCGCCTTTCGGGATTGAAACCTGGGAAAGACATTCAGATTGAATACATCGGACTCCGGCCGGGCGAAAAACTCTACGAAGAGTTGCTCAGCAGCGAAGAAAACAGCCTTCCTACGCACAACAAGAAAATTACCATTGCCCAGGTGCGCCATTATCCGCCCGCTGAAGTTGATGCCATGTTCCTCGATCTTCATGACTCATTTAATACCTACGACCGGGTTGAAGTGGTGGCACAACTCAAACGCATTGTACCGGAGTTTAAAAGCAACAACTCAGAATATCAGGCGCTTGACAAGGCCGTGATGCCCGACATGAACGAGTTTAGCTAATGGCTGACAAAATTTTCCCGGAAAATAACCGCAGAACTACCTTATGATAAAAAATATACGCCGTTTTTTTTGCTTAGTCAGTTTACTGTTGTTATCCTCCGTCATTTATGCGCAACCCCTTGTCCTTGATTTTGAGCAGGGGCTCCGGCTGCAGACCGAAAGAGAATTGTTGAAAAGCGGCACGCTGCATTCGTTGTGGCCGGTTACCATTGATTACAACGCTGACACTACTGTTTATCATGATTTACGACCGCTTAAAGGAAAATTCCCGGCAAGCCTGGTGGGGCGCAAGCTTTTTAGTGAGTCGTTGATAAGAGTCAAGGTTCCTGACTTTAATTTAATAATTGACCCCCTTGTAAACTTTGAACTGGGCAACGAATCGGGGCGCAATACCTGGGTAAATACCCGTGGATTAAGGGCTGACGGAACCATAGGCGCGCAGGTTTACTTTCATACCGCATTTTATGAAAGCCAGGCGATTTTTCCGGAGTACCTTGATAGTATAACGCGCAGCCTGGCAGT
Source organism: Lentimicrobium sp. (assembly GCA_013336205.1). Lineage (GTDB taxonomy): Bacteria > Bacteroidota > Bacteroidia > Bacteroidales > Lentimicrobiaceae > Lentimicrobium. Next base: position 2,078 of record JAAXUD010000607.1, read on the forward strand.
GGTTCCAGGACAGGCTTCGTACAAGGATTTTAAAGGTACGGGGTTTGATTATGCTTTCGCGGAAGGCCATGTTACCTGGGCTGCTTCTAAGTTTTTTAACTTTCGCTTAGGTCATGGCAAGAACTTTATCGGCGACGGCTACCGCTCTCTGCTGCTGTCGGATGTGGCGTTTAATTATCCGTACTTTATGATTAATACCAAGGTGTGGCATATACAATACACCAATATTTACAGCCAGTTTATGGAGTTAACGAAACCCGACGGGTCTGATTCGTGGGATCCCTGGAATAAAAAGTTCTCTACCATGCACCACCTGAGCTGGAATGTTACACCCTGGTTTAATATTGGCTTGTTTGAGTCAATAGTCTGGCAGGCTGCCGACAGCACCGGCTACCGTGGCTTTGAATGGAATTACCTGAATCCAATAATTTTCTACCGCCCGGTTGAGTTCTCCCTTGGTTCACCCGACAATGCCCTGATAGGCGGGTCGATGAGGTTTACCATCCAAAAAAAATATATGCTGTACGCCCAGATGATTCTCGACGAGTTTAAGCTGGAGCATGTGCTCGAAGGCGACGGCTGGTGGGCCAATAAGTATGGCTATCAGCTGGGATTTAAGGCCTTCGACCTGTTTAATAT
>JAAXUD010000608.1 GCA_013336205.1 Lentimicrobium sp.
CCATACTTCCAATCATCCATCCTTCCATCATTCCATCATTCCAATTGTAACCCCGGGCACTTCCGATGGCTATCGGAACTGAGGGTTAACATTCCAGCAGATCTGAATTCCTTAATCTCAATTCGGCTTCGGCTATCTGTCTGCAATCAAGAAGGCTAAGCGTAGAATTACAAACCAACCGGCCGGCAGGTTGGGGATTATACAAATGGCAACCGGTTTCATTAAATAAAAAACCTGATTTCATTGCTGGCATCAACGCCAGTAAAATCAGAAGCCAGCCAAACAAGTGTGCAATCCCCAATCAGCAATCCGGAATCCGAATTCCGGAATCTACTTGAAAAGTTTCACTATATCGTTGCCATTGGCAAAAATAAGTAAGGCAAAAAGCAATACCATTCCAACAATCTGCGCATATTCCAGGAATTTATCGGAGGGCTTGCGGCCGGTTACCATTTCATACAACAGGAACATCACATGTCCTCCGTCTAAAGCCGGAATTGGAAGAATATTCAATATGGCCAGCATGATCGAAAGAAATGCAGTTAATCCCCAGAAAGCCGCCCAATCCCATGTTGAGGGGAAGATATTACCAATGGTAATAAAACCACCCACTGATTCATAAGCTTTTACTTCGGGAGAGAACAGTAACTTAAGCTGCTTCAGATAATTTCCGACCCCTTTCCATGTTTTGACAAACCCGGCGGGTATGGCAGCGAAAAATGAATATTCCTTTTCACTGAATTTAAAGTGACTCGCAGGATTTGTATAGGCACCAATCAGACCGGTTTCAGGAACTTTAAAACCGAATGCCAGCGTATCGGCACCTCTCAGGACTTTAAGGCTGATGTCCTGCGATTTGTATGACGGCAATACAGCCCTGAACTGGTCGAAATACTCGACCAGCGAATCATTAATTCCTATGATGCGGTCTCCCTTTAAAACCCCGGAAGCCTCCGCAACAGACCCTTTTGAAAAACCTTCAATCACAAAAGGCATTCGTGCATTGATGAAATCGGGAGATTGGTGTTTTAATAATCTGGCCAGAAAGCCTTCCGGAATATTGACTGTAAAAGGCTTCCCTTCACGTATAACCTGGATTGTCTTTGCATTTTCAAGTATAATTCTACCTGGAATTTTAAAGAAATCCTCAACCGGTTCATTGTCAACCGAAAGAATCTTATCTCCGTTTCTCAGCCCCATATCCTGGGCAACTGAATCTGCAACAATCCCATATTTTACTTCAGATGTTGGCAGATACTGTTCGCCCCAGACCCACAACATTCCAATATAAATGGCTATGGCCAGTAAAATATTAACAGTAACACCTCCAAGCATTATGATCAAACGCTGCCATGATGGCTTGCTTCTGAATTCCCATGGCTGAGCGGGCATCTGCATCTGCTCCTTGTCCATAGATTCGTCAATCATACCCGAAATCTTGACATAACCTCCCAGGGGAAGCCATCCAAGCCCGTATTCTGTATCTCCTTTTTTAAATTTAAACAATGAAAACCAGGGATCAAAAAATAAGTAGAACTTTTCCACCCTGGTTTTAAATAATTTGGCAGTGATAAAATGCCCGAATTCATGAAATATCACCAGTATTGATAAACTCAGCAGTAACTGGGCTGCTTTGATCAGAATTTCCATTTTTTTGTCGAAATATTTTAATTGAACTTACTTAACAAATTATTATTGTGAAGGTTTTGCCCACTCCGGCAGGTTAACCTATGATCTCTAAGGCGATTTCTCTTGTATGGCGGTCTGTTTCGGCATAAACCAAATAATCGGCCTGTGCAGAAAAATCAATTTTGGCCATGCTTGTTTCTATAATGCCCGGAATATCAAGAAACCCGATTTTATCCTTCAGAAAGGCATTAACGGCAACTTCATTCGCCGCATTCAAAGCACAGGGTATATTTCCTCCTGTTCTCAACGCTTCATAAGCAAGGTTGAGGCATCGGAAGTTAACCAAATCAGGTTTCTCAAATGTCAGTTCTGGAAAATCAGCAAAATTAAAGCGAACAGCCGGTGATTTTAACCTGTTGGGATATGAAAGTGCATACTGAATGGGCAGTTTCATATCAGCCAGGCCCATCTGGGCTTTCAAAGACCCGTCTTCGAACTGAACCATGCTATGGATAACCGATTGAGGATGAACCACCACATCTATCTGATCTACCGCCAATCCAAAAAGCCATTTAGCCTCGATAACCTCAAGCCCTTTATTCATAAGTGTGGCGGAGTCGATGGTGACTTTGCAACCCATGTTCCAGTTGGGATGTTTCAGCGCCTGTGCTTTGGTGGTTTTGCTCAGAAAGTCCCGGTCCTTGCCCCTGAAAGGCCCGCCTGAAGCGGTAAGATAAATCTTTTCAACCGGATTGTGATACTCACCTGCCAGGCATTGAAAAATGGCCGAATGTTCAGAATCTACAGGAAAAAGGTTTACCGCTTTTTGCCTGGCCAGTTGAGTAACAAGTTCGCCGGCCACCACAAAAGTCTCCTTGTTGGCAATTGCTATCTGCCTGCCGGCTTCAATCGCACTGATGGTTGGCCTGAGTCCGGCATAACCAACAAGGGCAATCAGCACCATGTCGATGGTTTCCATTGCCACAATCTGGCAAAGGGCATCTTCACCGGAATATACCTTAATATCGTATGGATCAAGCGCACTGACAACCTTGTTGTAGAGGTGCGGCGCTCCGATAACCAC
>JAAXUD010000609.1 GCA_013336205.1 Lentimicrobium sp.
TGATGTTTTTCATTTTTCAGTTTTACCCTGGATAAGTTTTAAAAGCCTCACTCATGCCCGGCATTTTCAATACAAAGACAGCATCCCTAAAATTACTTTCGGAAAATATTTCGAATCAGGAAACCGACTGTTGATGCCCGTTTCGGTAAATGCCCACCATGGACTGATGGATGCCTTGCATGTGGCTTTGTTTCTGGACCAATTGGCTCTTTACTTAAAATCTCCCTCGGTTTAAGAAATTTATTTTTGAGCCTGCTCAGAAAAGTCGAAAAAGAAGATTAGACATCAAAATTCTAAGACACCATCCCGATAGTAACGGGATACACAAAATATTGTTTATCAGCATATAAAAATTGGTGAGTTTTAGTGTCTTAGTGTCCCGATAGCTATCGGGATGGTGTCAAAATATTTAGTTTTCGGAGTGAACTCAATTTTAGAATTCTGAAAGTGTACACTTATGCGTTCAGAACCGGACATAGTTTAATATCAATGAGATAACTGAATATCCTATTTAGTTGATTTATTGACAAATAGACTATCTGGCATGATAGTTTCTATTGTGGCAACAAAAAAACTCAAATCAATGAAAAATTTGCCTGTCGGTCTATTGTTTCTGGTTCTTTTATTGAACACTCTGCCCTTCGATACAAAAGCCTGTACAACTTTCTTTATGAAGGACAACAACGGTCACAAGATTTTCGGAAGAAATTTCGATTTCCCGAGTGGTCTCGGGTATGTGGAAATCAACCACCGCTCGCAGGTGAAAACAGCATTTATTGCGCCACCGGAAATACCATTTTCATGGATTTCAAAGTATGGAAGCATCAGTTTTAACCAGATCGGCCGTGAATTTCCCTATGGTGGTATGAATGAAGCCGGACTGGTGGTTGAACAGATGTGGCATCAGGAAGCGAAATATCCTGAAATGGACGATAGGAAAGCACTCACTGAATTGCAATGGATTCAATACCAACTGGATAATGCATCCAATGTGAATGAGGTGATCGAAAGCGATTCATGGCTCCGGATTTCCTTTACTTCAACAGCCCCACTGCACTTTTTGGTTGCTGATGCAGAAGGGAATGCTGCCACGCTGGAATTTACCAATGGAAAAATGACCGTGCATACTGGCAGCGCACTACCATACCCTGTATTGGCCAATTGTTCGTATGAAACCTCTTTGGACTATAAGTTAAAAAAGGAAAACGGGGATAATGAATCATTTACCACCTGGACTGAACACTCATCGGGCAGGTTTAAAACAGCAGCAGATATGATCGGTTCATGGACACCTGAAAAAGGTCAGCTTGTCGATTATGGATTCTCTGTACTGGCTCAGGTAGCCCAGGGAGATGCAACACAATGGAGCATTATTTACGATATCACCGACATGAAAATCTATTTCAGAACAAATTCCAATAAAACTATCAAAAGCTTGAAATTTGCTGATTTTAATTATGCATGTAATGAACCTGCACTCAGACTCGACATCAATACCAGCCAGACCAATTCCTATACTACTGCAAATTATGCAGACAGTTACAGTTTAATTTCCGAAGTTTGCAACCAGGTTGAATTTCTGAAAGGACTCCCGGAGGAGGTCAGAATTTCCACTGCTCAGTTTGGTTTGGGCATTCATTGTGAATAAATAATTTCAGAAGTTACAATTCTGTCTGACTGCTATAATTTTAGTTTCTTACGTCTAAAATAACATTTCAAAGAGATCCATGCCCTCAGGAATAAAAGTACGTATCCTCAGTGAGCCCGATAGAAATATTGATTTCAAATATGCAGTAATAGCATCAAGGTATCAAAATCAATGGATTTTTGTCCGTCACCGTGAACGGAAAACCTGGGAGATTCCGGGCGGTCATATTGAGCCCGGCGAAACGCCGGATGACGCCGCCTCACGCGAATTAAAGGAAGAAACAGGTGCCATTGATTTCACCATTCTTCCGGTAGCTGCTTATGCTGTTGAAAAAGATGAAATTAAAACTTTTGGTTGGCTGTATTTTGCTGAAATTCAAAAACTTGACAAACTGCCCGATTCTGAAATAGCCGAGATTATCCTGCTTGACCAACTTCCGCTTAATCTCACCTATCCATTAATACAACCAATCCTATTTGAGGTGATTAACAAAAGCATTCAGGAATAGGCAAGTAAATGAAGCTTCCAATAATTAATTTCTAATTTCCAATTTCTAATATCTAAATTTCCACATCTTATGATCCAATTCCATCAATGCCTGCCTGAAGACCGGGTTTCAATATTCCCATTTGCCAATCAACAAATCAGCCAATCGGCTAATATCCAACATTCCATCTTTCCAATTTTCTACTATTCCATTATTCCATCATTCCATCATTCCATTATTCCATTATTCCATTATTCCATTATTCCATTATTCCATTATTCCATCATTCCATTATTCCATTATTCCATCATTCTAATTTGCAAATCTGATAATCAGCTAATTGGCTAATCTGCTAATCTGCTAATCAACTAATCCGCTAATTGACTAATTGCCTCCTTCCTGAACAAACGCATCCACTTCTCTTACTTCGCCCGGTTTTAATTCGCCCAGATAAATTGAACCGACCCTTACCCTGAAAAGCCTCAATGTCGGGAAACCGGCAGCCGCAGTCATTTTCCGGATTTGCCTGTTTTTACCCTCAGTCAAAGTAATTGACACCCAGCAGGTAGG
>JAAXUD010000610.1:0-710 GCA_013336205.1 Lentimicrobium sp.
GCAACGTGTTTAGACTTCTTTTATCCTACTATCATAATTTTCAAGGTGGCCTATGAACACTATGAATATATTTATTTCTGAAACAATCTTAGCGTTTACCATTACCGTCATTGGCGTTATGGTTTTAAAAAATAAAAACTATCTTTCCGAAAAAGATGTCGCACCTTTTACTAATTTACTCATTCAATTTGTTATTCCGGCAAATATTTTATTGATGCTGATGAATAAGAGTTTTAGTAAAGTCCAGCTTGAGATGGGAGCAATCCTCTTTACAAGCAGTATCATTGCTTTGATTCTAGCTTATATTGTCGGGAGGATTCTGAGATTTAAACGCGCTTATATCGGCGCCTTGATAATGACTTCGGCTTTTTCAGCATCGGGATTGATCGGGTATCCTTTAATTGAAATGCTTTTCCCGGGAAACGCAATGGCGATAGCTGATGCGATTATGATGACAGAAATCGGAGTAGGACTGCCGACATTAATGTGTTGTCCAATTGTTGCCCGCTATTTTGGTGAACAAGCCGGCCTTCACAGCAATAGAGAAATAATTATCTCTTCTCTCAAAGATTATTTTTGCTCGCCCATTTTCATAAGTATACTTGTCGGAATTGCCTTGGCTTTTAGTGGAATTGGTTGCAAGCAGGGTTTTGTAGCGAATACGCTCAGAAGTGCGCTTAATATCAGCGCAAGCGGACTTACCATTTTAC
>JAAXUD010000610.1:720-2704 GCA_013336205.1 Lentimicrobium sp.
GATCTCCATCTTACCTGCTGTAATCATCGGATTAAGACTCAAGAAAATAACAATAGGTCATATCTTGCCTTTGATTTTTGCATCAGCTGCAATTCAGATGTTTGTTGAGCCTTATATAGCAACGTATCTGGCTGATCAAATACATTTACCGGCAACGGAAAAAACAGTTTTGCTGCTTCTTAGCATGATGCCATCTGCACTACTGGCTCCCGTATTTGCTTCACGTTATGAGTGTGCTCCAGTCGAAACATCGGCTATTGTTTTCGTGAATATTATCCTAAGTGTTGTTTCAGTACCGTTAATGTATCGAGTACTATTTTAAGTAGGGGATTACGCGGGGTCAGGCATTGATAATTTGAACTTGTTTCTGTATGAGCATGATAACGTATCATCCATCTTCAAGACTTCAATGCCTGATAATCATCTAAAAGGCACCTCCTGATCGAGGGGAAAACTTCCCGATAAGCTTTTAAAGAGACCAATCTTTAGAGCTCACCCAGGAGGTGCCCAATGGAACTGTACTCAGGAATCGATCTGCATTCAAGCAACAGCTATTTGGCAATCGTCGATGCGTCCGGCAAGCGCGTTTTCAAGGAAAGGTCACCGAATGACATGGCCACTATTCTTCGGTTGCTCGAACCGTACCGCGATCAACTTTCCGGCATCGTCGTTGAATCGACGTACAACTGGTATTGGCTGGTCGATGGGCTGATCGCAGCCGGATACGCCGTACACCTGGCGAATCCGGCTGCGATCCAGAAGTATTCCGGCCTCAAGCATGCCGACGACAAGCATGATGCCTTCTGGTTGGCCGAGATGCGACGCCTGAACATCCTGCCGGAAGGCTACATCTATCCCAAGGAAGAACGGCCGATACGCGATCTGCTTAGAAAACGAGGACATCTGGTGAACCTGAGATCGTCACTGCTCATCAGCCTCCAGAACATCATTACCCGCAACTGCGGGATAAAGATGAAAAACAACGACATCAAGCGGCTTCGGGAAAACCGCGTCCATCCGCTCCTGACCGACAATGAGGATCTCGCGCTCGCCGGCCAGGTCAGTAAAGATACCATCGACTTCCTGACCAGGAAGATATGGGCAATTGAGACGTTCATCGAAAAGAAGCTGGAGCTTAGGGATGCCTACAAGAACCTTGTGACCATACCCGGCATCGGTAAGATTCTGGGCCTGACGATCATGCTGGAAACCGGCCCGGTCGATCGTTTTGAGAAAGTTGGAAACTATGCTTCCTACTGCCGGGTAGTGTCGACCCAGTGGACCAGCAATGGCAAATCCAAGGGCAAAGGTAACAAGAAGAACGGCAACAAATACCTGTCTTGGGCGTTCTCCGAGGCAGCGGAATTTGCCCGGCGTTACGACGAGAAAGCCAGGGTCTACTACAACCGCAAATTGCGAAAGACCAACTTCATGGTCGCTCATGCCGCGCTGGCACACAAACTGGCAAGAGCTGCATACCACGTCATGAAGGACCAGGTTCCCTTCATGCCAGAAAAGATTTTCACATAGGAACTGGCCGGAGCGGTGAACCAGCATTGGGGTTGGAAAAACCACTATGCCTGATTGGCAACCGCTCCGCCCAGTATTTATAACGGTTATCGACGTCTTTACTGCCCATGCCGTGAGCCATCATGGGGCTGGCTAACAACCACGAGACCTGAAACAATCTTTTGGACACGGCCTGGAACCGAAGGTTTTCTGGTCCGCGAAATGCGGAAAGGGCTGTTGATCCTCCACCATTTCCACTACAGCCTTAATCCTGATGGGTGACTGATGCAGCAAAGGCTGACATCGAAACGAGATAGAAATAACGGGAATGGTAACGATGCCGGTGACTGAAAGTACCGCTTGAAAAACAAACCTTTTTTCAGCATAGGGAACGTTTTGCCGTTGACAGCAGCCTTTTAATGGGTGACCCTGCGATCCCCACGAACTCTGCCATATCAGGGAGCCGAACCACGGC
>JAAXUD010000611.1 GCA_013336205.1 Lentimicrobium sp.
CGACAGAGTAGCAAGCAGCATAATAATAACTCCTATAAAAACTCTCATAATCTCTGATTTATAAATTAAAATCACTGTTGAATTCACTCCGAAAACTAATTATTTGAGGACAATCCACAAAACTAGTCAATTTTAATATAATTATTTACAATAAGTCTTATTTTATATATTCAGTTTTCTATTTTGCCCAGCCAATTATCTTTAGATTCACCACATTGGTTTCATGCTTGTTAATCAGGATATTTTCCCCATTATTTGTTGTTTGATTAGTAAATCCTTCTGTTTCCCAGCTTCCTTTTGTGAATTTAAATTCAATCGGGAATTTCACCTTTAACGTGATTTCTCTTTCAAAATCTGAAATTTTATTCAGCTTTTTTGCTGATGGATCCCAATTCCCAAGGCTTTCCTGATTACCCGTAATATAAACTTCATCACTTTTGTCAGGAACAGAAACTTTAACTGTAATTTCTTCCGGGTTTCCTTTTAATATGTATGGATTTTTGTCAATAAAACTATATAACAAATTTAAACTCTCTGTTATTGACGGCAAAAAGCCACTCCAATGGTCATAATCAGGAAATTCCCTGATGATGAGATCATATTTTCCTGAATTGTCAGAATTATCGACAAAGTTTTTCACTCTGTAATATGCTTCTCCCCAGGCTTTTGACCATGTTTCTGGTTCATTTGATTGACTCAGATACAAAAAAGTCTTCTCGGCGGGTTGGTTAAAATCAATTTTCAAAAAATCATCAGCAAGTCTGTTATTATCATATGCCAAATTTGGCGAAATACTTATAAATCCCTTGAATAAATCGTGAGATGTGATTGCTTTATCCAATACAAACGATGCACTTAATGAATGACCAACTAAATAATTTACATGAGTAGTTCTGTAGTTTTTGTCTATAAACGGGATTATTTCATCCTTAACATATTTCCAGAAATTTTCTGCATTTGGTTTGTCAGTCTGATAACTATCAAGAGAGACATTTATTGGTTTTGGCAAATAATCACTATTTCTGTAGTATGCTGAATCTTCGTAGGCTGGAGACGCAATGCCAACAACAATAAATTTCTTCTGTAAGAAAATAAAATTCAAAGCAGAATGAACCAGGTCATAAATTTCTCTGTTTTGGGCATCAAAAACATAGATTACGTCAAAGGAAACCAGATCTCTTTCATCATATTCAAAAGGTGTATAAATATAGACTGGCCGGTTTTGGTTTAAGGCTTTTGACTGGAATTCTATTTCCGTAAGTTTTGCGGTTTGCTGGGCGCACAGGTTCTGATACACTGCCAATAATAAAGCAAAGAGAAGAATTTGCAGTGTTCCGTTTTTTATGTTATTCATCATTATGTGTTTTTAGGAAAAAATTGCACACAACCCGGATATATCAACAAGGTTGCATGTTTTAACGATATAAAAATGTCATCAAAACGCCTGATCTGATAAATCCCCGGCTCACAGTGACTCCTTATAAAACCAATTGAAAATTAAATAAAATATGCTGACAAAAACAAGGATTTAGCTACACATTAATTTAACTCTTATCTCAAAACAGAGAAATATTAAAACTTAGGATAGTTCTGTGCAATGCATTCAATCCCATTTCAAGCATTTCACGCCCACACTTCCCCATTGAGTCAGGTTCCTTGGCACCTTTGACTTCAATGGAGTGAGTTTGATTGTATTTAATTGAGCTTTCTCTGTTATTGCAAAGTGTTGAGTGATAAGCAAGAAATCCTTACATGCCACCACTTTGTAATGTTCTCCTTCTTTAAAAATATTGCCTTACTGGGTAATGGCCGCCGGGTTTTATCACTACATGCGAATTTTCTTTCCTTCGATGCTTTTTTATAATTTAATTGAAAGTTCCAGGTGTCCGCCAAGTCCGAGTTCGACTATTTTTTGAAGTGTCGAAATCCGGACTTCTTTAATATTATTTTCAATTTTGGAAATATAGCCTTTGTTAGTCCCGCATTTCTCAGCGAGTTCTTCCTGTGTCATTCCCTTTTCAAGGCGAGCCTGCTGAATAAGAAAGCCAAGCTTAAACGTTTCATAGCCTTTCTCAAGCTTGTCCCGTTTTGAAGTACCTTTTTTACCATATTGTTCTTCAACAAACTGGTCGAGTGACTTTAAATTATTTTGCGGTTTCATATTCCTGTTTGATTTTTAATGCTTTTTCAATTTCAATTTTTGGAGTCTTTTGTGTCTTCTTTTGAAATCCGTTTGCCAGAACAACTAATTTTCCTTCATCAAAGAAGCAGAAAATTCGAAAAGTATCATTTCCTTGCTGAACTCTTATTTCATAAAGACCATCAGTGCCTTCCAGATGTTTTAAATAGTTTTCAGGCACATTTCGTTGTGTTTCAATGAGCCTGAATGTCCAAATGATTTTATCTTTTACTTTCTGCCTCTGTTTTAGATAGAAGTCTGAGAAGTAGTCCTTGTACAAAAACAAAGTTCTTATTTTCTTCTCATCGTTCATATGCAGCAAAGATAATTAAAGTTGTCCGATTGTGCAACAAATGTTTTTATTATCCTAAAATATGTCTGAATATCTGCACGTTACAGCATTGCTAAAATCGCATATAACACGTAAATCCCACCCGCAAAACTACTCTTCCGCTCTGATGCTTATTTTTCCTTTCCTTAGCCCATTACCCGAAACAGTGAGTTCAATCTCTCCTTTTTGATT
>JAAXUD010000612.1 GCA_013336205.1 Lentimicrobium sp.
CTGACCTCCGACCTCCGATTCTAACCCTGGTATCTGCTCTTGGTAACAACCCTTGACCGCAATTCATGCAACAACATAAACAGCCCGAAGTAGGTGCGGTTAATGTACAGGGAATGCTTTGAGCCCCTGGCTGTTTTTGCCTGACGGACATCCTTATTGTTGTATAACGATTCACTCAGTGAATAGATTGACTGAAAAAAATCATCGTCGCCAAAATCGAATTCACCTGCAAAAAAAGGTTTGGCCATCAGTCCGATTATTTCACGAAATAATGGAATAAACAATTTTTTATCTGCTTCACTGTCCTGATCTGTAATAAACTCATTGAGGTAGAACAAGGCCACCATGCGATCATAATCATCCAATACGCCCGGTGCATGCAGTTTGAAAAAGTTTTTATAAAATTCTTCAGGAACTTCCTTTACGCAGCCGAAATCTATGATACCAAGGCTTCCGTCTTGATTGAACATAAAATTCCCGGGATGCGGATCTGCATGTATCATCTTTAACCGGTGAATCTGGAAATCATAGAAATCCCAGAGCGATTGGCCGATCCGGTCGCGAACCTGCTGATCCGGCTTTGTTTCCAGGAATTCCTTCAGGTGCATACCTTCAATCCAATCCATGGTGATGATGCGGTTTCCGGAAAGTTCCGGATAGTAAGTTGGGAAATAGATACCCTGAATACCTTCCCTGATAACTGCCTCCGAAATGCTTACCGATCGTTTTAATTCAAGTTTGTAGTCGGTTTCTTCGAGCAGGCGTTCTTCAACTTCTGACATGTAAAGCTTGAAGTCACCTTCAGAGATGTTCATTAACCTCAGCGCAAAGGGTTTTACCAGTTTCAGGTCGGACGTAACACTGTCGGCTACCCCCGGATACTGCACCTTCACCGCCAGTTTCTTTCCATCAAGTTCAGCAACGTGAACCTGACCTATAGAAGCAGCATTGGCAGCATTATGGCTGAAACTATCAAAGATTTCTGCAGGGGATTTCCCAAAAGCGCTTTTGAAAGTCTTTACAACCAGTGGATAAGAAAGGGGCGGTGCACTATACTGGGCCATGGCAAATTTATCGGAGTAGGCCCGGGGCAGCATATTCCGGTCCATGCTCATCATCTGGGCAGCCTTCAGGGCTCCGCCTTTGAGCTCACTGAGTGTGTCATAAATGTCGCGGGCATTGTCGGAATGCAATTGGTCTTTGCCTGTGTCGCCATTGATAGATTTTAAGGCGTAATGTTTCAGGTAATTCCCTCCAACTTTCACACCCGTGGACAGAAACTTTGACGCACGCTGAACTTTCCCGGTGGGGATACTGATTTGTTCCTTCATCTGAATTTAGTAGTTTAGTCAATGAGTTATTACAAGTCCCTATTTGTTTTGATAAAGGAATTTAGCCATATCAACCAGGGAATCAACCGGGCCGGGGCCCATCAGATCGAACGAAAGTTTTACCGCTTTTTCAATGGCGGCATCGGTTTTTTCGAAGCCGGCGCTCTCATCCTTAATCCAGAAACGGAGCACAAAAAGCAACTGCAGCCATAGCCCTTCGGGGTATTTATCTGTGATGTAGGGCCGCTTGACAATTTCTCCGGATGCAATTGCTTCTGACATTAATTGGGTAACATATTCCTTGAAAACTTCCCTGGTTTTGGAAAGCGTATTATTCTTAATCAACTCACTTTCTTTTGCAGTATTGACCAGGATAAAGCTGCGGTTTTTCTTTAATACCTCGATCAGTGTATAATAGAATGTCAGCAGTTTTTCTTTAACAGGATAAGATTGATACTCTTTTGAAGCTGAAAGGGTTTCAAGGGTGGTTTTTATTAAATCGGACCATATGCTTTTCTCCAACCCATCGAATGAGCCGAAAAGATTGTAAAATTCCTGTTCTTCAATCTTGAGTTTTTCGGCAAATTCGTAAACGGAGGCAGGCCTCTTTCCCTTGGTTAGAATATAGTTAATGTAAGCATCGGTAATTAATTCCGAAATATTATTTTCCTGGCTTTCAGGATTTTTCTTTTTTGTTTTTGTAGCCATTATTGTTCAACTATTTATTGTAAACATTAAACATAAAATCCGGCGATTAGTTTGCCGGATTTTGTCTTTTATATGACTGAAAGTATGTTGTTCAACTATACACGTGAAAGAATGTTCGAAGAATCAACAGAATCTCAGAAATCAAAAATGTCATTCAGGAAGCTCTTTCTCTTTTTGTGCGGATAGCCATGACCTTGCTGTGGATACTTCTGGTAATCGTCGTTGTAACGTACATCTCTGTCGGCAGGTGGCCTTATCTCCTGTTGTGCGGAACGTTCAAGAATCTTGTCAAGTTCACCGCGGTCGAGCCAGATGCCGCGGCATTTTGGGCAGTAGTCAATTTCAACGCCGGAGCGATCGGTTATATTCAGGGCTATGTTGCAGACAGGACAATTCATTGTTGTTGATTTTAAGTTTTCAGATTAACAACGAAGAGGCTGTTCATGTTTAATTTCTAAAGGATTTTAACAAAAATTAATTAAAACGACCTGCCGGAAAGCAGGTCGCAACAATATGAAATGCCAATGTATAAATAAGGGGGTTAGTTTTCGACTTCTTCACCCATTTTATATTCTGACCTCTTTACCAATCTCCCTTCCTCATAAAACTTCCATTGTCCGTTCCAGCTGTACCTGATTTCTTTAGGATCATAAATCATCA
>JAAXUD010000129.1 GCA_013336205.1 Lentimicrobium sp.
CCGGGCGGTATAGGCTGTTGCCTTGTTTGTCAGTACTTTATTGGTTCTTCTGAGTACTTCAGAGTTTTCAGCGTCAGCATATACTGCATAAACTTCTGCTGAGCGGGTGGTTTGCACCCACAACATCGCCTCACGCATATCTGCATAACCCGGCATAGGACCAGCCTGAAGCAATGGATTGAGGATAGTTTGCGCACTTATGGTTATTGCAAGGGCTGCAAAAGCCAGAAAACTTAAAATGAATTTTCTCATGGTTGTGGTTTTAGCATCCCGATCACATGATCAAGATCACCATCTGTTTTGGCCGGGATAATTCCAAGTAAATGAGCCAGTAAAGGGTAAATATCAGTATTCTGAAATGAAGGATGAACATAGCCTTGTTTAAATGCGGGGCCGGCGGCATAAAAAATGGCGTGAATATCCGTATTCCGTATATCATAGCCGTGTGTTCCTCCGGTAAATGATTCTTTTGGCTGATTCAGCGTAACACACCAGGCAGAGTCGGCAACTACAATGACATCACCAACACGCTGATTGGTTCCGTAATTCAGATATTCCGGCACCTCAGCAGGTTTCCATACCTGCAGGTGTGCGGCTTTCTTCAGCGCTGAGTAGGCAGAGTCAATCCAGGCGCCCTCTGCATAAAGGTTAAAGTTCGGGTTGCCGCCTTCAATCCTTACCGGCCAACTTTCGGGAATGTAATTTCTAAGTGCGATATTCCTTTCGGAGGAGATCGGTCCCATGCCATGGTCAGAAACCACAATAAAGTTGATGCAATCAGCATCCGGTAGCTGTTTGATGCGTTGGTAAAGAATGCCGGTAAGGCTATCCAGTTCATGAACCAGTTTCAGTGTGCGGGAATCATCGGGGCCATATTCATGTCCAATGCCATCGGGTTCATGATAATAACCCATAAGAAGCCGGGGTCGTTGCGATGCAGGCAGGCTCAGCCATTTTATAATAGTATCGATACGTTGGATAAAAGGAACGCTTTCATCGTACATTTTCCAGTGATCAGGGTGTTTTCCCTGAATGGCTACATCTGTACCAACCCAATAGAAGGAGGCTGTTTTTAAGCCCTGATTCATGGCTGTGATCCAGATAGGTTCACCTCCGTAGAATTCAGGGTTAAACCTTGCCTGCTTGTTGCCGATTGCATAAGCTTTATCCATCCGGCGATCAAAGAACGAGTTGTTCACCAGCCCGTGATGGTCAGGAACCAGTCCGGTAGCGATGGTGTAGTGATTCGGGAATGTTTTTGAAGGGAAGGAGGGAATCAGTGAAATCGCTTTTACGCCTTCTGTTGCGAGCAGATCTAGTGTTGGGGTGTGGGTCTTTTGCGGATAATCCCAGCGAAAGCCATCGAGAGAAAGGATTACAGTTGTTTGTTTGCTAAGGCATTGGGCATTCGGATATTTAACAAATCCTAAAATTATAATAATCAGTATGGCTGTTTTTCTTATCAATTGGGGCAGCTGTCTCATAGTGTCAGTTTTTCAGATTCAAATTTAGCGTAAAAAAAAGAGTCCCGGACACCGGGACTCTTTTTTTAAGAATCAGTTACATGAATTAGTTGAAGATATATCTGACGGTAAGCTGTCCCTGCCATCTTGAACTGAGAATGCCAGAATCGTCAATTGCCCATGTTTCGCCTTTAGGTTTTTTAAAGGAGAATTTCGGAGTTGTATTGTCATCTTCGAATCCTTCCATTTTAACCAGCGGGTAGTTGTTATAATAAGCGCCTGAAGAGTAATAAATACGTCCCCAGTCTTTGTTGATCAGGTTGCCAAGGTTAAAGATATCAAAAGCAACCTGTAAGGTATTGCGTTTTCCGCCAGCGTTAATAAAGAAATCCTGTGCAATACGGAAGTCGAATATATTCATGAAAGGAACGCGTGAGTGGTTTCTTTCAACGTAATCGCCACGACGTCCGCTCAGGTATTCGTCACCTTCGATGAAAGCGTTGAGGTCTGTCCACTGCTGGGCAGCTGAAAGTGTTACATTGCCATCGGCATCTTTCAGGTCGATCAGGTTGATGTCGTTTTCATCAACAGGAACGTACATAAGTTCGAGGCTGTTGTTGTCTTCTCCCAGGTATTTTGATGAACCATCGGCATATCCGTATGAGAAGCTGGCACCTGACTGACCTGTATAGAATAAGGAAACAGTAGTGGCAGTATGTTTGAGATATTCTTTCTTATAAGAGAGAAAACCTACGATGCGTGAACCCATGTCGAAGTCTGAAATAGCCAGGTCGATGTCATTTTTTCCACGTACGTTTGGAACCCTCCATTGTGAGGAGTTTTGTGAGGAAACGCCGTCATTCATAGATTTGGCATGACCAAGGTTATAAGCAATGCTTCCTGCTAAACCGTTGCTGAAAGTTTTCTGCAACTGAGCGGTGATGTTATAGGAATAACCTTCTTTGGTGTTGGTGCCAAGGATAATATCGGTGTATTTCCTTGATGAGCTGGTATTCGGGTCAGTTCCAAGTGCGATTTTTGACCAGATAGGACGATTGTCGCCAGTTCCGGTAAGTTCACCTGTTTTTTCATAAGCCAGGTTATAATACAGCACGTTATTGAGGGTTTTAGTATAGGTAGCCTCAAATGTTCCGACTATACCATAAGGCAGTTTTTTGTCAACTGCGATACTTGTACGGAAAACTTTCGGGAATTTGAATTCCTTGGCAAAAATATCTACCTGTCCTGAAGGCTGTGTCGGAGGAACTGAAGGCTGGTTGTCCCACTCAGGGTTGAAGATCAACTCAGGTGAACCGGCTGCAGTTATACGCATACCACCGGTCATTACAGCATTGTTCTGGAAGGAAGCACCTGGCCATACATAAGGAATACGGCTGGTAAAGAGACCTGCACCGCCACGGATCTGGAAGCTCTGATCACCTTTAACATCGTAGTTGAAACCAAAACGCGGGTTCAGCATAATAGCAACATCAGGTGTCTGGCCTGTTTGGGCTCCTTCAAGATCCCAGCCGGCTTCTTCAAGAATAGGAATAACATTGTCGTTGAAATCTGTATTTAAAGATGGTTGATCAAGGAACATCGGCATATCGACGCGTAAACCAAGGGTAACTTTGAGTTTATCGTTTACCTGAATCTCATCCTGGGCATAGAGTCCTATCTGAAGTGCATTGAATTCTGCTGCAGCCTTTGATCCGTCGCCGGTAATGTCGTCAACTGCCGAGAAAGTACGGTCGAACTGGTAAGCCGGAGCACCTGAAAGGAAGTCGTCGATGCTGTTGAACTGGTATGATCCGAAATTCTGGCGGATAAAGAGATTGTACATCTTGTAGAACTCGTTGTGTGTTCCAAAGGTGATGGTATGTTTGCCTTTGTACAACTCAAAATTATCGGTAAGGGTGATAATGTCCTGGTTCAGCATGTTACCGGTTGAGAATTCTTCTGATCCGAAGTAAATGTTGGAAGAACCATCTTTGATCCTTACGTATGGGAAATTGCTGCCCATCGGGTCGCGGTCGTCACGAACAAAGGTAAAACCCATAATCAGACTATTACTCATTTTGTTGCTGATATTGCTCTTGAGCTCTATCGCTGAGGAATTGGTCGTTGATGGGAAATAGATACCAGAGTTGGCAAAACGGATAGCAGTAATGCTTGAATTTGAAGGGCTGTATTGTTCAGCTTTGGTGTACTGGTGGCGAACCATCAGTTTGTGAACTTTGTTGATGTTCCAGTCGAGGCGGGCAAAGAATTTGGTTCCGTCAAGGGTTCTGTTAACATCGGTATATCCACCTGCGTCGTAGCCATAACCACTTAATTTGGTTGAAAGCTGACCTAGCTGGTCAGCGGTAACTTCACCATTGTAGGTTGAGAAGTCAAAAGGCTGTGGTGTTTCATCCTGCTGAATTTCAGCATTAACAAAGAAGAAGAGTTTATCCTTAATGATCGGACCTCCAAGGCGGAAGCCATAAGTGTTTGATGCAAAAGGGTTTAGTTTTTTACGATCAGCGGTTTCATCATCGGTTGGTGTTTTACCTGCAAAGCCTTCATTGCGGGTAACGTAATAAGCAGAACCCTGGAATTCATTGTTACCACGGCGGGTAACAGCATTAATACCGGCTC
The DNA here is from genome assembly GCA_013336205.1 of Lentimicrobium sp. Lineage (GTDB taxonomy): Bacteria > Bacteroidota > Bacteroidia > Bacteroidales > Lentimicrobiaceae > Lentimicrobium. Next base: position 4,104 of record JAAXUD010000129.1, read on the forward strand.
CGGCAAATCCGCCCAGTTTAATGTCGTAAGGTGCAACCTGGATAGAAACCTGCTCAATAATATCCATTGAGAATGGGGAAATGCCGGTTTGTCCACCGTTGGTTCCCTGATCGGTTAATCCGAAAACATCGTTGTTAACAGCACCGTCAATGTAAATTGCATTGTACCTGTTGTTGGTACCGGCAATTTCAATACCTCCGCCCTGAGTAACCCTGGCCTGGGGGGTTAAACGGGTGTAATCGGAAAAGTTACGGCCAATAGATGGCATTCTCTCGATGGTTTCAAGACTTACATTGGTTTCTGCACCTGTGCGGTTTCCGTCAAAAATATCATAACGGGCACCAACAACCTCTACACCCGTAAGGGTTGAGGCCTTTTCGCTCAGTTTGGTACTTAGCTTAAAAGTCTGACCAAGGTTAAGGTAAACTTCACTGTTGGTGTAGCTTTCGAAGCCAACGTAGGAGACGGTAACTTTGTATGGTCCTCCAACGTTCATGTTGGGAATACGATAGTTGCCATCAATGTCGGTTGTGGTGCCAAATTGCGAACCTGAAGGCGTATGAACGGCAATTACAGTTGCGCCCGGCAGACTCTCTCCGTTTGAACCGGTAATTTTGCCATTCATTCCTGAAGTTGTAACCTGCCCCACAGCAACGGTTACACTCAGTACAAAAGCTGCTATCAGCAGAAGCTGACTGCGGAACCTTTGAATCAAATTGTTGGGTTTTCTCATGGTTTGTTGTTTTGGTTGACTTACAATTATTGTTGATTAATTATGTTAAGAAGTATTTGTGCTGTTCGGGTTTAAGATGCAGTTCGCGATTTTCCTTTAAATTTGGTGCAAAAGTAGTTTTATACATTTTAACCTGTATCAGGCTGATGTTAAGAAAATATTAATTCTCAAAGCTTTGATTCGATTGGGTTTGCTCATTTTATTCCGATATAGATTGTTCTGTAAATCTTTTAATTACCCTTAGTTTGTGGGAATAATTTCCATCTTTTCTGTTAAAAATTCCATGATGATCCAGAGGATCAATCCTTACCTCGCCTGAAGCATGAATAATACTCCCACGCCCGGTTATTATTCCGGTGTGGGTGATTTTACCTTCTTCATTATCGAAAAATGCAACATCTCCGGCCCTGGATTCTTCAATAAGATTGATCAGTATGCCCTGATTTACCTGCTGGCTGGCATCACGCAGCAGGTTAATTCCTTTTATTTTGAAAACAATCTGAACAAGCCCGGAACAATCGATGCCATAGGGCGACCTGCCTCCCCACAAATAGGGTGTGTTAAGAAACAAAGAGGCAGTTTCGGCAATTTCATCCGGGTGGTTCAATAATGGCGGATAACTTTCACCTTCAGCAAGGTGGTAATCACCCCCCGGACCAACAAATATTCCGTCAGACAGGGTATGCAAGGTGCTGCCGATAACAAGATTAAGTGCCGGCCTTCCCTGTGTTACAAGTAGCGCGGAAATGTCTGTAACTATCTGTTTATCACAAATGTTCAATGCGCTGATTGTTTGATCTGCAAGAAGTTTGATTTGTTTCTGATCGCACCAGCCTTCGTAAGAATCGTGAAGACTCCGGATTTTAAGCCATTGCCCGGAAATATCAATAACCTCAATCATATCGCCAAAAAGCAACTGATTGACCATTTCAGATTTCTCTGAGGGCTCAGCTCTCACTGCAACAAGTGAAAGGTAACAGATACCGCCTGTCATTGATAGGTGAAACTTGTGTTTGCAGCAAATATATTGAAATATTTAGGTGTTGACTAAAGAAGTAATTAACAGGTATGGAGAATTTGTTGAAAACTTCTTGTTTGCCTTTTTGTTTAAATTAATTTGTGCCTTGATAATGTGCTATTTAACGAGCGTAACTATTGATTTCTTTGTTTCTCAGCCTTCTCCTGTTTTTGAGTTTTTTTTTAATAAGTATTCTTTTGTATATTCGTGGTTTACATCCTGCCGCGCTTTTGCGGGATTTATGCCGGTTTATTCCCGAACTTAAACTATGAAAAGAATTCTTTTCTGGCTTCGCGATCATCACGATATTATCGGAAAAATATTCCTGTTTTCGCTGATTATCTGGCTGCTCATCATGATTTTCCCCAGGGAGGGCAAGTTCAGGTATGAATATCAGCGGGGCAAGCCATGGCAACACGAGGATTTAATCGCTCCTGTTGACTTTGCTATTTTGAAGCCTGAGGCTGAATTGAAGAAAGAACAGGACGCAGCATTAAAAGATGCACGGCCTTATTTCCGCCGTTTATATAGCCTTGCCGATGGTCAGATGAATTACCTGATTAACTCTTTCGATAATTCATGGGAGTCCCGTTTCGGAAAACAAGCCGGTGATAGTCCTGAACGACAGGCTGATCTTGAAATTATTCTGAGTGTGCTCGATACCTTGTTTTCACATGGCATTGTTAATATTATCAATGAAATTGAGAATAAGCCGGCTGATTACGAAATTTTTATTGTTGATGGAAATACAGCCAGCAGAGTTCCACTTTCCAGGCTTTTTACTATTAAATCAGCAGAAGAATACATTACCAGGCGTTTGGCCGAGTCCGGCACAGGGCATCAGGAAATGCTGAAAGGTTTGTTGTTGAATGCGCTTAAGCAAAACATTGTTTTCGACCCTGAAAATACCAATCGGGCGAGGGAGGCTTTGGTTAGCGAAATTCCCAATTCCAGGGGAATGGTTCAGAGTGGCGAAAAAATCATTCAGAAAGGGGAATTGGTCAATGCTGAAAAATTTCAGATTCTCGAATCACTCAGGGCCGATTATCAGGAACGCATAGGCAGCACATTCAAGTACTACAATGTTCTGCTGGGTCAGTCTTTATTAATTACGCTGACCATGGTTGCTTTTATTCTGTTTATGATTTCATTCAGGCGGGATATCTTTTCAGAGAATAAAAAACTGTTAATAATATTGCTGATTATTTTTCTGATGGTTTCAACGGCCAGTCTTACCATAGCCTCAAGGTCTGATTTGCTGATCCTTCTCCCTTTCTGTCTCGTTCCAATTGTAATCAGAGTGTTTTTTGATACGCGTCTGGCCCTTTTTGTACATATAGTAACACTCATACTGACCGGGTTTATGGTACCCAATGGGTTTGAGTTTATTTTTCAACAATTGATTACA
>JAAXUD010000613.1 GCA_013336205.1 Lentimicrobium sp.
CTTCAGATCTGGTTTTAAGGTCATTCTTATATATGTATTGATTGCATAGGTATTTGTAAAATCCATCTGCTGAAGACTTTTAATAAAAACAGGAATACAGCAGACACTAGTATAAATATGTTATTTTTCAATTTCTTACAACTATAAAATTACTCTGTAGCGGATAAAACCATAGCAGAAGTCTAAACCCCATTTAATCTGTTTCTGCGACCCCTTCTCCCAGGCTCTTAAGGATTGAGCCTACCTCTTTTTCAGTGGAGGTGAGTTTGCTTCTGCAAAATTTTATCAATTCGGCAGCACGCTTCACCTTTTCCGACAATTCATCTACACCGATGGTGGCATTTTCAATTTCGCCTACTATAGCCTCCAGTTCAACAATTGCTTCAGCGTAGGATATGTTTTTGCTCATTTCAATTTCCTTTCAGTGAAAACACTGATTAATTTTTCGTCAACTGTTTCAGTTTCAATTACTGAACCTGGTTCAGGCTTAAAATTCCGGGAAATCGATTTCCCATGATAGCGGGTAATGGTAAAACCTCGCTTTAATACATTTACCGGATCCAGCAGTCGAACCCGCTGTTCAATTCCATCAACAAAAGTAAGCTGTTTACTTAACATATGCCTGTTATGAAACACCAGCATTTTAGCAATATTCTCCAGAATATTACTTCTGTCAGACAGCAACTGATCAGGATGCAGTGCAACTGCGGTTTCATAGCGGCTGAGTGCGATACGATGATTAAATACAGCAATATTAACCGACTCCCTGATTGCCTGTGCCATCTGCGCTAGTGTTTCGTGTTCTTCATCAACAAATAATTTGCCCGCTTGTTGAAAAGCGAGTACAAGTTCGTTAAAAAAGGCTGTTTCAGAGTTAATTATTCCACTTGCTCCTGATAAAAGCAACTGTTGAGCCAATAGCAACCGATCATCAAATGCCCTGAAAGTACCCAGAATAAAATGGGCAACATCGGTCGGAGTAATCTTGTTGACACAGGCCACCATCTCCACCACGGTTTCATTGGTTGAATGTCCGATACCCGTAATTACCGGAATGGGGAATAATGAAACTTCCTGAGCCAGGTCGTAGTGGTCGTAACAGGCAAGGCCGACTTCATCACCGCCGCCTCTGATTATCAGCACCACATCAAAACTGTCAATCTCGCTCCGGATCTTAACCAACTGCTTCCTCAGCGATTCAACGGCTGCATCACCCTGAAGCAGTGCCGGAAATAGCCGGGTTATAAATTTATATCCCCATTGATTGTTGTTGAGTGTAACCAGCAGGTCGTTGTACCCTTTACTGGTCTCTGCTGAAATTATTGCCAGACGCTTTAACAGCAAAGGCAATGGAACTTGCTTGTTTTGGTTAAATATTCCCTCTTTCTTCAGGCGTTCGATGGTGGCAAGTTTTGCCCTTGCCATCTCGCCAAGCGTATAAAGAGGCTCAATATCAATAATCTGTAGCGAAAGTCCATGCTCAGACGTGAACTTGACATAAGCCTGAAACATAATAGCAATTCCTTCGCGCAGCGGTTCTTTGGTGACCTCTTCGAATTTTTGTGAGATTCTGAACAGATCATCGCGCCAGATAATGCTGCGCAATTGAGCTTTCACCTTTCCTTCCTGTTTTTCAACAAGATCGGGAAAACAATGACCGGAAGCCGGATAGTAGTTGAGTTTTGAGATCTCTGCCCGGATCCAGTAAGGTGAAGTATAATACTTGCCGAACATACGCGCGATGCTCTCGGTGATCTCCGAAAGGGAGAAAACCTGTCTCGACTGATTGTATGTTTCGCCCGGATGCATGTAAACTGGTCTTGTTATATTGACGTATAAATCCTGATCAAAATTACGGAAATAAATGATGGGCGGGGCTGCATCAAAGTCCTATCAGGTTTTTAAGACATAAAATTTTTGCAAATAGCTTTACATATTAGTATTTATCTCTTCAACCCTTTTTTTAAAGTGATATTCAAAACAAAATTCTCAATTCCGATATTGTCATTCCTGAAATTTGTTAATTCCTTCAAGCAAAGCCCCTTCTTTGGTGGGGTTGGGGAGGTCTTTGCCCTGGATTTCACTCCCAATCCAACTTCAGTCTCTATTTTAACTTCCTGATTTAAATATGGCATCCGGACCTCCCCCGACCCCTCCAGAGGAGGGGTGTCTTATCCTACATATAAGTCTCAAAGAATCGCAGCTGAGCCAGCAATATGATCGGAATTATCAGATTCAGACTAAAAACGGGTTGTGTTATTAAAAATATGGTCAGGAGTTTTGTCAAGGTATTTTTTGATTTTTCCTGCTACAAGTTCCGGATTGGCTTGAACTTCTTCATTGGTAAAACGGATTACTTCGAATCCTAACTCATTTAATCGCTGAGTGCGCAATTCGTCAGACTCCTGTTGCTTCAGATGGATTTTCCCGTCAATTTCAACAATAACCTTTTTAAGAATGCAGACAAAATCTGTTATATAGTTATCAATAATATGCTGCCTACGTATTTTGTGCCCCGTCTTTTTATTCCTCAAAAACTCCCACATTATCTTTTCTGCTTCTGTAGGATTGTCCTTTAAAGTATCCCTTATATCTTTAATAAATGGATAACTACATTCATTGGCTGTAATATAACCCGGTTTGCCGTGCCGGCATGTTTTCTCAGGATTATTATCTTCCACTGCGCTAAGCCCCTCCA
>JAAXUD010000130.1 GCA_013336205.1 Lentimicrobium sp.
CGGTCAGGCTTTAGCAGTTGTTGCTTCAGGATTCCTCGATCCATCTGCCAACAGTAATGGACCATCGTTTGGACTTTATGCAGTATTACCTTCAGGTGGAACATTTCTTCCCTTAGGTTTAACAACCGGTGTTGAAGAAAATGTAATCAATACTTCCAGCTTCTCAACTTACCCGAACCCGGTTTCAGATAAGTTAAATGTAGAATTTACTCTTGAAACAGCTTCAGACGTTAATTACAGCGTTTACAATGCTTCAGGTATGATGGTAAAAAGCGGTAAGCCGGCACTAATGGCAAACTCAAATCAACTTTTAACCATCAATGTTTCAGATCTTCCTTCCGGCCTTTATGTGGTCAGAGTTACTGCCGGAAATACTCAGATTTCCTCTAAGGTACAGGTTGTCAATTAATCATGGTTTAGTTTAAATTGGCTAACTTGAAAAAGGGCTGTCGTAACTGACAGCCCTTAACTTTTTCTATTTATTGCTTATTTTCAGAATAACAGTCTTGCTTCATTTTTCAGATATTCCAGTGCCTTATAGAGGGTTGCATTGTTGTTATCCATTTCCCCCTGAAAAAGCAATTGAGCCATATCGGTAGCCGGAGCGCCGGGTTCGAGTTTATCGGCCACAGCATTAATTGATGAAATAATTGTTTCCCGGGCATTCTTTATTAATTCCCAGGCATTTGAAGAAATATAGAGTTGTTGTGAAAGATTGTGCTCAAATTCCTGCCTTATATTATTCACCAAAGCACTCTGCAAGTCAGTAGCTAAGGCACCCGGTGTCATATTTCTGATGATCAGCTGGGTAGGCATCATTCTTTCGAGCAGCAACACCATACGTTCATAAGCCTGTAGCCTGACCGGGGTGACCAGTTTTAAGCGTTCAACCTGATTGATGGATGCAAGTTTTTCATTCTCAATCCGATAGAAATGTCTGATCAGAAAGAACACTGCTGTTCCTGTAAGTAAAGCAGGTAGTAATATAAGTATTAAATCGCGCAATAAATTCATCTGATTTTACATTTAAGTGAAACAGGACAAAGGTCGGAATTTTTCAATTTTTTACTCTTTAAAATGCTTGTTTCCCGAAATTTAATTTCGTTAAATTTGTTGCCTCCCATTTAAGGGCGGATTATTAATCAATAAAGACATGAATAAACTATCTGACAGGATTTCAAGGCTGGCGGAATCAGAAACGCTGGCAATGACAAGGCGCAGCAGAGAGCTGAAAGAACAGGGATTTGATGTAATAAATCTCAGTATCGGACAACCGGATTTTAATACGCCGGAATATATAAAAGAGGCTGCCAGAGAGGCCCTTGATCAAAATTTTACTTTCTATTCTCCCGTAAATGGGTTTCTTGATTTACGAAAGGCGATAGCATTGAAACTCAAGAGAGACAACGGACTTATATACAGTCCTGAGCAAATAGTGGTTTCGACCGGTGCCAAACAAGCACTTGCCAATACTATGCTCAGCCTTGTAAACCCGGGTGACGAAGTTTTAGTACCTGCTCCCTATTGGGTTTCGTACCGTGAAATTGTAAAACTTGCTGAAGGTACCTCTGTCGTGATTCAGGCCGGGGTTGAAACAGATTTTAAAGTTACACCTGCACAACTCGAGGCTGCCATTACACCAAAATCAAAGGTTTTTATCTTCAGCAGCCCCTGCAATCCGACAGGGTCAGTATATTCAAAAGATGAACTGGCCGGGCTTGCCCGTGTTTTCGAGAAATATCCTGACATTTATATCATTTCAGACGAAATTTACGAACTCATCAATTTTAAAGGGAAACACGAATCCATAGCTCAGTTCGATTCAATCCGAGATCGCGTAATCATTATCAACGGTGTTTCGAAAGGTTTTGCCATGACCGGCTGGCGTTTGGGTTATTGCGTTGCAGCATTGGATATAGCCAAAGCCTGCGACAAAATACAGGGTCAGTTTACCTCGGGTGCCAGCAGTATTTCGCAAAGGGCTGCCATTGCCGCTGTGCTTACCAATCCCGAAGAATCAGATGAGCTAAAAAGCATGATTGAGACTTTCAGGAAAAGACGCGATCTTTTTCTGGGACTTATCAATGAAATCCCGGGCTTTAAAACCAATGTCCCTGATGGTGCTTTCTATTTCTTCCCGGAAGTAACCTGGTATTTTGGCAAAAAAGACGGAGAAATGATCATTCAAAACAGTACCGATCTGTGCAATTACCTGCTGGATAAAGCACATGTTGCCCTCGTTCCGGGCGAAGCATTCGGGAACCCCAGTTGCATCAGGCTATCGTATGCTACCTCAGACAAGGAACTTATTGAAGCAGCGAGAAGAATAAAAGAGACGCTTTCATTACTGAAATAATAAAAAAATCCCCGGCCAGCGTGGATTTTTTTTTGCTTATAGGCACAGTATAATTTTCAGGAACGTTTTTATTCAGCATTGATTTAAACCCGTATTTTATAAAGTAAAACGATTTTTCGCCACACTAAAACCCCTCCAATCAGTTTAAAGATAGCCGAAAAAATCGGCAGCATAAATCAATACCAGGCAAAGAACAAATGCAATAAAAGGCGCAATCAACCACATAAGAAAAAACTTTCTTACTTCTGTTTTGCGGAAAATATTCCTGGTCCCGAGTTTGGCCACACCAACACCAAGTATAGCCGCAACATTCAATTGAACCAATGAAGTTGGAATACCCTTAACAACTGAAGCCAGCAATAGCAAACTGGCTGAAACAAATGCAATGATTATCGCCTCAAATTTCCCGAAGAGTACAATCTCCTTACCTGTATTTTTAAGAATTTTATGACCAAATATAGAACTACCAATGGCAAAACTCGGTGCAACCATCAGAACCGAAAGTATCATAATCAACAGAAAATTTTTATCCCCTGAAATATTTAACTCATTGGCTGTCATAGAAGCGATCGGACCAGCTGCATTGGCTACATTATTCGATCCAATTGAGAATGCCACATACAACGACATAATAAGAATCAATATATCAAGCACTGGTTTTTTATTCAGATTGCTTGACCTGGAAATTGTCAACCCTCGTCTGCGCATGGGCTTATATATATATTTCCCGAAAAACAAGCTGATAAAAAACGCAATCACCGGAAGAATAAACCAGGCCGGAATTATTTCGAGCAGTAACTTATTATGTGAATTGAAATCATTGAAATAAAGTGCCGGCGCCACCACTGCCAACACTGTTGATTGGCTTGTTGATTGAGGAATACCGAATAAATTTGCAATTAATAATGAAATGGCAACAGAAAAAAGAATAATTGAAACGATTGGGAAAGTCATCAGTTCCTGATTGATTAAATCCTTCCCAATCGTGGTTGCGGTTGCCTTACCGGCAATTATGGCCCCCAGAAAGACCATAATACCAAAAAGACCGGGTATCAGACTTTTTCGGATTACGTTCGCTCCGTATGCAGCAGAAAAAGCCGGCCCTGTGCCACTTCCACCCATGGTAATACCAAGGAAAATGGCAACTATAAAAGGGATGAGCAAATGGCTGAATAAAGGAGAAACCATTCTTAAACTATTCTAATCAACAAAAACCTCATAAAGGCAGGCAAATATAGCTTTCTTTTTTGTAGTCCACAAAAAATGCCCCATACTCCACTTATCTTATCATGAGCAAACACTTGCATCACAGAAAATTGTATGCAATTCACTTAATACACCTTCAATTATTTTGGAGGATTTTGCAAAATTTCCATATCGGAATTAAACTTAAAAAAGAAATTTTCCATGCTCTCAAATCGTTCAACGCTTCTATTAATTATTCATGACTTAAATTGATAATACCGAAACCAATGTTTATTAACTTTGTTGCTTAATTCAAATACCTTTCTATAACTCCTGAATCAGGCTGATATGGAAATTTTCAATTAACAGATGCGGGTTTTTGCTTTTCAAACAATTATTGATGGCTAATACTGATAAAGAGATTTCTAATTTTGCCCTGATAGGCGCAGCGGGATATATAGCTCCCCGCCACATGAAAGCTATTAAAGAAACCGGCAACCGGCTGATTACAGCCCTTGACAAATACGATGGTGTTGGTGTTATCGATAGTTTTTTTCCGGAAGCTGATTTTTTTACTGAACCAGAGCGTTTCGACAGACACCTTGACAAACTTCGCCGGAAAGGTGAAAACAAAATTGACTTTGTCAGCATCTGCTCACCCAACTATCTGCACGATGCACACATAAGACTGGCGTTGCGCAATGAAGCCCATGCTATTTGCGAGAAACCACTGGTACTTAATCCATGGAATGTTGATGCACTGCGCGATATTGAAAAAGAGACAGGGAAACACATTTTTACCATCCTTCAACTAAGGTTACATCCTGCTATTATTGCACTAAAACATAGGATTGAAGCCGGACCGGTTGACAAAATATACGACATTGACCTTAGTTATATAACCAGTCGCGGCAGGTGGTACTTTATTTCCTGGAAAGGCGATTCAGCCAAATCAGGAGGCATCGCCACCAATATCGGCGTTCATTTTTTTGATATGCTTTCGTGGATTTTTGGCGATGTGGAGCAGAATATTGTTCACATTATGGAGCCAGATAAAGCTGCCGGTTATCTTCAGTTGAAAAGAGCCAGAATCAGGTGGTTCCTGAGTATAGATGAGAACACCTTACCCAAAGCGGTGCGAGAATCCGGGAAACGCACTTTCCGTTCTCTGACCATTGAAGGTGAAGACTTTGAATTCAGCGAAGGGTTCACCGATCTCCATACCCGTTCGTATGAAGATATATTGACAGATGGCGGGTTCGGGCTGGAGGATGCAAGGCAAAGCATCAATACAGTTTTTAATATCAGAAATGCGCAACCTTCAGGATTGAAGGGCGACTACCACCCATACCTTAAGTCAATTCAGATTAACTAAACAATCTTTCCAAAAATTAATAAATGCATTTTTATGAGCGAAATAATTAATATAGGCGTCATTGGGCTTGGATACGTCGGTCTTCCGCTGGCTGTTGAATTTGGTAAAAAATTCCCGGTAACGGGTTTCGATATTCATCAACTGCGCATAGATGAACTTGTGAATGGACATGACCGCACACTTGAAACATCGGATGAAGATTTAAAATCAGCAGTGCATCTCAAATACACTTCCAGACTTGATGATCTTAAAGCATGCAACTATTTTATTGTAACTGTTCCTACGCCCATTGACAAACACAAACGCCCTGATCTTTCACCGCTGATCAAGGCATCTGAATCGGTTGGCAAGGTGCTTAAAAAGGGCGATATTGTTATTTATGAATCAACGGTTTACCCGGGTGCAACGGAAGAAGAATGTGTGCCTATGCTTGAAAAATTCAGTGGCCTGAAATTTAACCAGGATTTCTTTTGTGGTTATTCACCGGAAAGAATAAATCCGGGCGATAAAGTGCATACTGTTACAAAAATCCTGAAAGTTACTTCCGGTTCCACTCCTGAGATCGCGATAAAAGTTGACAACCTGTATAAAAGTATCATTACTGCCGGAACCTACATGGCCTCGAGCCTGAAAGTTGCTGAAGCAGCCAAGGTTATCGAGAATTCGCAACGCGATATTAACATCGCCTTTGTAAATGAACTTTCGCTTATATTCAACAAACTGGGCATCGACACGCACGAAGTACTCGCGGCAGCAGGCACAAAATGGAATTTTCTAAAATTCTATCCCGGATTGGTCGGCGGGCATTGCATTGGGGTAGATCCTTATTACCTGACTCACAAAGCACAGGAGATGGGGTATAATCCTGAAATTATACTTGCAGGCCGCCGTTTGAACGATAACATGGGATTTTATGTTGCCAACCGGGTTATTAAACGGATGATTCAAAATGGGCATACCATTGCCGGAAGCCGGGTATTGGTGCTTGGGATGACTTTTAAGGAAAACTGTCCTGATATCAGAAATTCACGCGTAATTGATGTTGTTTCGGAATTCAAGGAATATTCCTGCAATGTTGATGTTTTTGACCCCTGGGCCGATGCGAAGGAAGTAAAACATGAATATGACGTTGATCTGGTTGATAAGCCGGGTACCGATTATGATGCTGTAGTGCTTGCTGTAGCTCATAATGAGTTTAAAAACATGAACGTCAGGGCATTCGGGAGAAAAGAAGCTGTAATTTATGACATCAAAGGACTGCTCGACAAATCGCAGTATGACGAAAGATTATAGAAAGTGTAAGACTTTATTAAAAAAAAGTCCTGGCAGGAATGCCGGGACTTTTTAGTTAAAAAACTTCAATAAACAGCATTACCCTATCTCAGCCACGACAGTCATCGCCGGGGGATTGTGCAGGTGACGTTTTACGGCACAGAGGTTGGCCGCGTTAATTACCGCATCTTTATATTTTTCAGGAAATGAAGCAGGTAAAATTATCCTGATGTCGATATTGGTAATCAGGTGAGTAGTTGAATCAAACTTCATATCCTGCTCCAGGCTGATTCCTTCGGTAGGAATGTCGCGCTGATCGCAGAATGACTTCACATAAATTCCGGCGCAGGTGCCAATGGATGCAAGAAACAAATCGAACGGAGCAGGCGCCGAGCCCTCGCCTCCTGCTCTGACAGGCTGATCGGTTACAATACGTTGACCATTGTACTCAGCAATTATCTTTTTTGCACCTTCAAAGGATATTTTCATAATTAGATGTGTTTGTGTGATTATTAATTAATGTCAGAATTTTGGCGGTATTTGAGGAATTACTTTTATTAGAACCAAAAATTGATCAATTTGAAACAGAAAATCACTCAAAAGGTCAGGTAATTACTGCCATTCACCCATTGTCTGAGCCTAAATAAATGTAACTCTCACTTCCTTCAAAAATTTATCTTCCAGTAAGCGGGCAATGCGTTTCACCACAGTTCTTCTGATTTCCAGCTCAACCGGAAGGCTGGGATCCTGATGCGCTATGTTTATGCGGGTTCCTATAATAAAGTGAATTTCATCACTCTCAATCAGCATCCTGACAATACGATCAGCGGGGCCCTTGGTTAAGCGGGTACTGCTGTTGTATGTTTTTAGAATTTCTGTAACTTTTCCAAGGGTAAGTATCCCTTCAGTCACCAGGTCAATTCCATCCATCATTGAAATGGGCGGAAGGTCAGGATCGTCGAAATCAAAGGAATCTTCAATATTTCTGTTCAACTCTCTGGAGATAATATCAGCGGTTGTTGCGCCGCAAACTATTTTACGTCCATCAAAGTCATTAACAATTGCAG